>NZ_JBOBDQ010000016.1:0-103203 GCF_050586565.1 Pseudomonas sp. WC1 | reverse complement strand
TTCGTTTCTCTTTCCCCCGCGATGCGTTACTGCCTGGACTCCACCCCCAGTTCATCCCACACCGACTCGGCCAGATGGAACGTGGCATTGGCCGCCGGGATCCCGCAGTAGATCGCGCTCTGCATGATCACTTCCTTGATCTCCTCACGCGTCACGCCGTTGTTGGCGGCTGCGCGCAGGTGAAGTTTGAGCTCGTCGTTGCGGTTCATGCCGATCAGCATGGCGATGGTGATCAGGCTGCGGGTGTGCCGGGGCAGGCCGGGGCGGGTCCAGATATCGCCCCAGGCGTGCCGGGTGATCATCTCCTGGAACTCGCCGTTGAAGTCATTGAGCTTTTCCAGGCTGCGGTCCACGTGGGCATCGCCGAGCACCGCGCGGCGCACCTGCATGCCGGCATCGTAACGTTGTTTCTCATCCATGGCAGGTTCCTCAGCGGGCCAGCAGGAAATCGAGCACACGGGCGCTGAAGGCCGCGCCGATCTCGACGTTGGACAGGTGCGCCGCCGGGAATTCGGCATAGGTCGCGTTGACGATGCGGCGCTGCATGAAGCGGCCATGCTCAGGCGTGGTCACCACGTCCGCAGAGCCCGCCACCACCAGCGTCGGCACCTGGATGCGCCCCAGCTGTTCGCGGTAATCGGCATCACGTACCGCCGCGCAGTTGGCGGCATAGCCTTCTGGATTGGTGCGCGCGAGCATCTGGCAGATGCGCTGGGCCTCGTCCGGCCGCGCCTGGGCGAAGGCCGGGGTGAACCAACGGGGGATGGAGCCGTCGCGCAGGTCCGCCATGGCCTGCTGGCCACCCTTGAGCACCGCGTCGATGCGGGAGTTCCAGACCTCGTCGTTGGCGATTTTTGCCGCAGTGTTGCACAGGGTCAGGCTGTGCAGGCGCTGGCCGGCGTTGATGCCCAGCCACTGGCCGATCAGGCCGCCCATGGACAGGCCGACGAAGTGTGCATGCTCGATGTCCAGCGCCTCGAGCAGGGCCAGCACGTCGCCCCCCAACTGCTCGATGCTGTAGGGGCCTTGAGTGACCAGCGAGCCGCCATGGCCACGGGTGTCGTAGCGCAGCACGCGAAAGTGTTCGCTCCAGGCGGGAATCTGCTCATCCCACATGCCCAGGTCGGTGCCCAGGGAGTTGGAGAGCACCAGCACCTGCGCATCGGCCGGGCCATCGAGTTGGTAGTTCAGTACGCCATCGGCCAGTTGCAAATGCGCCACAGCGGTCTCCTTTCAGGCAGTGAAACGTTGATGTTCGGCCACGGCGCGCGCCACCCAGACGCGGGCCTGGCCCAGGTAATGGGTGGGGTCGAGCAAGCGGTCGAGCTCCTCGCCGGACAACTCGGCGTTGACCTGCGGCTCATCACCAAGCACTGCACGCAGATGGCGCCCTTCGGCCACGGCGCGCTGGCAGCACTGCTCCAGCAGGTGATGGGCCCGGTCGCGGCCCAGGCGCTGGGCGAGGACAATACTGACCGCCTCGGCCAGCACCAGGCCCTGAGTGAGGTCGAGGTTGCTGCGCATGCGTTCGGCGTCCACCTCCATGCCCTCGGCGATCACCTGGGCCTGACGCAGGGCACCGGAGACCAGGCAGCAGATCTCCGGCAGGGTTTCCCACTCGGCATGCCACAGGCCAAGGCTGCGTTCGTGCTCCTGGGGCATCGCGCTGAACAAGGTCGAGAGCAGCCCGGGCACACGGGTGGCGGCGCTGATCAACACCGCCGCCCCGACCGGATTGCGCTTGTGCGGCATGGTCGAGGACCCGCCCTTGCCCGGCGCGGCGGGTTCGAACAACTCGCCCGCCTCGGTCTGCATCAGCAGGCTGACGTCACGGCCGAACTTGCCCAGGCTGCCGGCGACCAGGCCCAGCACCGAGGCAAACTCCACCAGGCGGTCACGCTGGGTGTGCCACGGCTGTTCGGGCAAGGACAGCTTCAGTTGCGCGGCCAGGGCCTCGGCCACCGGCAGCGCTTTGCTGCCCAGCGCCGCCAGGCTGCCGGAAGCGCCACCAAACTGCAGCACCAGCAGGCGCGGACGCAGTTCCTTGAGGCGTTGGCGATGGCGAGTGAGGGCGCCGAGCACACCGGCCAGCTTCATGCCCAGCGTCACCGGCGTGGCATGCTGCAACCAGGTCCGCCCCACCAGCGGCGTGTCGGCATGCTGCAATGCCTGATGCGCCAGGGTGTCGGCCAGCTTGCCGAGATCGTTTTCGAGCAATCCCAGCGCATCGCGCAGTTGCAGCACCAGGCCGCTGTCCATCGCATCCTGGCTGGTGGCGCCCAGGTGCACGTAGCGCTCGGCCTCGGGTACGCCACTGGCGACCACCTTGCCCAGGGCCTTGACCAGCGGGATCGCCGAATTGCCGGCCACCGCTATGGCGTCGGCCAGCGCCCGGGCATCGTAGCGCTCGGCCTTGCAGGCCGCCTCGATGGCAGCCACCGCCGTGTGCGGCACCAGCCCGGCGGCCGCCTCGGCGCGGGCCAGGGCCGCCTCGAAGTCGAGCATGCCCTGCAACCGGCCCCGGTCGGAGAAAACCTCGCGCATGGCCGGGGCGGTGAAGTAGGCGTCGAACAGTTGGTTGCTCATGCAACGTCCTTAGTGATCGTGGTGCAGGTACGCCGCCTGCTTCGGCAGGCGCAGGCTGAACAGGAAGGCCACCGCCATCATGGCGGTTACGTACCAGTAGAAGGTGTTCTCCATGCCCAAGGTTTTCAAGCCCAGTGCCACGTATTCGGCCGAGCCGCCGAACACCGCGTTGGCCACGGCGTAGGCCAGCCCCACGCCCAATGCGCGAACCTGTGGCGGAAACATCTCGGCCTTCACCAGGCCGCTGATGGAGGTGTAGAAGCTGACGATGCACAAGGCCAGGCTTACCAGCACGAAGGCCATGAACGGGCTGGTCACGGTCTTCAGCGCCATCAGCAAGGGTACGGTGAAGAGCGTCCCCAGGGCGCCGAACAGCAGCATCGAGTTACGCCGGCCGATGCGGTCGGAGAGCATGCCGAACAGCGGCTGCAGGATCATGAACAGGAACAGCGCGCCGGTCATGACGAAACTGGCGCTCTTGGCGTTCATGCCGGCGGTGTTGACCAGGTACTTCTGCATGTAGGTGGTGAAGGTATAGAAGATCAGCGAACCACCAGCGGTATAGCCCAGCACCGTGATAAACGCGGCAGCGTGATTGCGAAACAGCCCGCTGATGCTACCGGCATCCTTGTCCTGGCGGGTCTCTGCGCTGCTGGTCTCCTTCAGCGAACGGCGCAGCATCAGCGAGATCAACGCGGCAATGGCACCGACCACGAACGGGATGCGCCAGCCATAGGCGCGCAGTTCGTCCTCGGTGAGCAGTTGTTGCAGGATCACCACCACCAGCACCGCCAGCAACTGGCCGCCGATCAGGGTGACGTACTGGAACGAGGCGAAGAAACCGCGCTGGCCACGCAGCGCCACTTCACTCATGTAGGTGGCGGTGGTGCCGTACTCACCGCCCACCGACAGCCCCTGGATCAGCCGCGCCAGGAGCAGCAGCGCTGGCGCCCAGGTGCCGATGCTGGCGTAGGTGGGCAGGCAGGCGATGATCAGCGAGCCGCCGCACATCATCAGCACCGAGATCATCAGCGAGTTCTTGCGCCCGTGACGGTCGGCCAGGCGGCCGAAGATCCAGCCACCGATGGGGCGCATCAGGAAGCCCGCGGCGAACACGCCGGCGGTGTTGAGCAACTGCACCGTGGGGTCGTCGGAGGGGAAGAAAGCCGGGGCGAAATAGATGGCGCAGAAGGCGTAGACATAGAAGTCGAACCATTCCACCAGGTTGCCCGACGAGGCGCCGACGATGGCGAAGATACGCTTGCTGCGTTCTTCGCCGGTGTAATAGGTTGAGGTCATGGTGCGTTTGCTCCTGGAGGGTCACAGGTAATTCTAGACATACCTGGTTACACACTCGTTCCGCCTTGCCCGTGCGTCATGGCTACCGGCCTCATCGCGGGGCAAGGCCGCTCCCACGCTGCCTGGCAGGCATGCTCGTGCAAGCGGAGGGTTCCAAAGGATCAGATCCTTTCTATGGCCAACGCCAACCCCTGCCCAACGCCCACGCACATGGTCGCCAGGCCCTTGCGCCCGCCGCTCTTCTCCAACTGATGCAACGCCGTCAGCACCAGACGTGCCCCGCTCATGCCCAGCGGATGCCCCAGGGCAATTGCGCCACCATTGGGGTTCACCTGCGGTGCATCGTCTGCCACACCCAGCTCGCGCAGCACTGCCAGGCCCTGGCTGGCAAAGGCTTCATTGAGTTCGATGACATCGAAGTCGGCCACGGCAATGCCAAGGCGCTCGGTCAGCTTGCGCACCGCGGGCACCGGGCCGATACCCATCACCCGTGGCGCCACACCAGCGCTGGCCATGCCCAGCACCCGGGCACGTGGGGTCAGACCGTGCGTCTTCACCGCCTCGGCCGAAGCCAGAATCAGCGCGGCGGCACCGTCGTTGACACCCGAGGCGTTGCCAGCGGTAACGGTCTTGTCCGGGCCGTTGACCGGCTTGAGCTTGGCCAGCGCCTCCAGCGTGGTCTGCGGGCGCAAATGTTCGTCGTGCTCGACCACCGTCTCACCCTTGCGGTGCTGGATACGCACCGGGACGATTTCCTCGGCGAAAAAGCCGGCGGCCTGCGCGGCGGCAGCCTTCTGCTGGCTGCGCAGGGCGAAGGCATCCTGGTCGGCACGCGATACCTGGTAATCATCGGCGACGTTGTCGGCGGTCTCGGGCATCGAGTCCACACCGAACTGGGCCTTCATCAACGGATTGACGAAGCGCCAGCCGATGGTGGTGTCCTCGAGCTTCATGTTGCGCGAGTAGCCGCTCTCGGCCTTGCCCATCACGAACGGTGCGCGGGACATCGACTCGACGCCACCGGCAATCGCCAGCTCCATCTCGCCGCTGGCGATGGCCCGGAAGGCGCTGCCAACGGCGTCCATGCCCGAGGCGCACAGGCGGTTGAGGGTCACGCCTGGGACGCTGTGCGGCAAGCCGGCCAGCAACAGCGCCATGCGCGCCACGTTACGGTTGTCCTCGCCGGCCTGGTTGGCACAGCCGAAGAACACTTCGTCGAGCTGATCCCATCGCACATCCGGGTTGCGCTCGATCAGCGCCTTGAGCGGCACTGCCGCCAGGTCGTCGGCGCGCACGCAGGCCAAGGCCCCGCCGAAACGACCGATAGGAGTACGCACAGCATCGCAGATAAAGACGTCTCGCATCAGGCTTCTCCTGCCGTCTGGCCATGGGCGGCGGCGGTGCGCGCTTCGAGGTCGCGCAGGGCGGCCAGTTCTACCTCGCTCGGAGCCGTGGTTTGCCGCACGTCGTCGGCGAAACGGATCGCCCAGCCAGTGGCAGCGATGATCTGCTCGCGGGTCACGCCTGGGTGGATCGAGGTGACCACGAACTCATGGCTACCCGCCTCCGGCTCCATGATGCACAGGTCGGTGATGATGCCGACCGGACCTTCACCCGGCAGCCCCAGGCGCTGACGTGAATCGCCGCCTTCGCCATGCCCCACCGAGGTGATGAAGTCGAGCTTGTCGACGAAGGCCCGCGGCGACTGCTTGAGGATGATCAGCACCTGCTTGGCGGAACCGGCGATCTCCGGGGCGCCGCCGGCACCTGGCAGCCGGGTCTTCGGCGCGTGGTAGTCACCGACCACGGTGGTGTTGATATTGCCGAAGCGGTCAACCTGGGCAGCGCCGAGGAACCCTACATCGATGCGCCCACCCTGCAGCCAGTAACGGAAGATCTCACCGGTAGGCACCACGGTGTCGGCGGTCTCGGCCAGCTCGCCGTCACCGATGGACAACGGCAGCACGCTGGGCTTGGCACCGATCGGACCGGACTCGTAGATCAACACCACGTCCGGCGACGAGGTCAGGCGCGCCAGGTTGGCGGCCTTGGAAGGCAGGCCGATGCCGACGAAGCAGACGGCGCCATTGCGCAGGCGACGGGCGGCGGCGACGGTCATCATTTCGGAAGTGGAGTAGCTCATTGCGCGGCCTCCGCGGTGCTGGCCAGCCTGGCCTGGAATTCGGTGAAGTCGGCGGTGCCACGGATATAGGTGTCGACCCAGGCGGTGAACGACTCACGGTTGCGGGCAATCGGGTCCCAGGCCTGGTAGAAGCGGTTGTCGCGCTCGTAGTAGCCGTGGGCGTATGAAGGGTGGGCGCCGCCAGGCACCAGGCATACCGCGCTGAGGGCCCATGTGGGCAGCACACAGGCATTCATCGGCGCCTGCAGGTCATCGACGATCTCCTCGACGGTGACGATGCAGCGCTTGGCTGCCAGCGCCGCTTCCTTCTGCACACCGAGGATGCCCCACAGCAACACATTGCCCTTGCGATCGGCCTTCTGCGCATGGATCACGGTGACGTCCGGGCGCACGGACGGTACCGCGGCAAGTACTTCGCCAGTGAATGGGCAAGTGACGGACTTGATCAGCGGGTTGACCTTTGGCAGATCGGAACCGGCGTAGGCGCGCAGCACCGCGAATGGCAGGCCGGAGGCACCGGCGACATAGGCGTTGGCCAGGTCGGCGTGGCTGTGCTCCTCGATCTCGATCGCGTGGGGCCACTGTTTCTCCACCGCGTCGCGCAGGCGATGCAGCGAGCCCACGCCCGGGTTGCCGCCCCAGGAGAAGATCAATTTGCGCGCGCAACCGGCGCCGATCAGCTGGTCGTAGATCAGATCCGGGGTCATGCGCACCAGGGTCAGGTCGCGCTTGCCCTGGCGGATGATCTCGTGGCCGGCGGCGGTCGGGATCAGGTGGGTGAAACCTTCGAGGGCGACACTGTCGCCATCCTGGATGAACTGCTTCACGGCCTCGTGAAGCGAGAGGATTGCTGCCATTGGAGACTCCTGGTCAGGTCGAGTCGGGTCAGTGAGCAGCGGGCCGATGCATCGCTGCGATGGGCCCAGATTAAGGAGACTGAGGGGGTTATCTCAATCCGATAATCGCACTTTTGTGCGATTATCGAACAATTTGTTACCCTGCTATTTATACGATCCTGCAGGAGCGAGCCACCAGACCTCAGGTCGCATCCGCGTGGCTGACCAACCCTTTCACCACGACAGCCACCGCGGCCAATGCCGCCGGCACCAGCAGTGCCGTCAGCACCTGCTCGAAATTCCAGCCCAACCCCAGCAGCGTAGCCCCGCTCCAGGCGCCGAGAATCGCGCCGAAGCGGCCGATCCCGAGCATCCAGGAAACGCCTGTGGCACGGCCTTGGGTCGGATAGAAGCGCGCCGCCAGCGAGGGCATGGCCGATTGCGCGCCGTTCACGCACATGCCGGCAACCAGCACCAGAGTCGCCAGCAAGGTGATGTTGCCCAGGCTCTGTCCAACGGCGTAGGCGAACACACCTGCCAGCAAGTAGAAGATGCCGATCACCTTGTGCGGGTTGAAGCGGTCCATGGCCCAACCCACTGCCACCGCGCTGAGCACCCCGCCAAACTGGAACAATGCGCCGATAAAGGCGGCCTGCTCCATGCTTGCGCCGCTGTCTCGCATCAGTGTCGGCAGCCAGCTGGTCAGCAGGTAGACGATCACCAGGCCCATGAAATAGGTCAGCCACAGCAATACGGTGCCCAGGCCATAGGTACCCGAGAAGATCACCGCAAACACGTTGCGCGCCGCCACCGCCTTCTGTTCCGGCACGCTGAAGCTCGATGCCTGGGCCACCTGTTCAGGATTGATCGGCGCCAGGGTCTTGCGCACCTTGTCGGCGCCGCGGTTGCGCACCACAAGGAATCGCGCCGACTCCGGCAACCAGGCCAAGAGCACCACTGCCAGCAGCAGTGGCAGGACACCGCCGATCACCAGCAGGCTGTGCCAGCCATATGCCGGGATCAGCTTGGCCGAAATGAAACCGCCGCCGGCCATGCCCAGGTTGAAGCCACAGAACATGCTGGTCACCAGCAGCGACTTGAGGCGCTCCGGAGTGTATTCCGACAGCAAGGTGGTGGCGTTGGGCATGCCAGCCCCGAGGCCCAGGCCGGTCAGAAAGCGCAACACCAGCAATTGGTCGACATTGCTCGCGTAGGCCGAGGCCAGACTGAAGCCACCGAACACCAATACCGCGCCCACCAGCACGCCCTTGCGTCCGAAGCGGTCGGCCAGCGGGCCGGAGCCGAGGGCGCCGAACACCATGCCGATCAGCGCGGCGCTCATCACCGGGCCGAGGCTCGCCCGGTCGATGCCCCATTCCTGAGACAGCGCCGGGGCGATGAAGCCCATGGCGGCGGTGTCCAGACCGTCGAGGAAGACGATCAGGAAACACAGGATCACCACCCGCCATTGATAACGGGACAGCGGCTGGGCATTGATGAAGGATTGGACGTCGAGGCAGTTGCCGACAGCGGATTGTGGCTTGTTCATTATTGTTATCCGGGAGTTGGGCGCAGGCAGGCTACCGCGCGGGGCGGATGCACTGGAACAGAAAACAGCGGATAGGTCGGCCGTGCTCAGCCGGAGTGCAGCAGCACCGTGCGCGGGTGCGACCGCGACAGCGAAGGGACAGTGGTCATGGGGATGCCCTCGGGCCTGTTGTTATTATCCGGTCGGCGCAGCCGACAGGTGCGACAGACATTAATCAGCGGGCGTGGGCGGCGCAATTCGTCGAGAGCGACATTGTGCGTTTATCGAACAGGAAACGGTATGGCGTGTTCAACGTTTCCGCGTATGAGCAACTGTCTTGTGTTGTTCGTAATCGCCTCATCGCTGGCAAGCCAGCTGAGCACGGTCGGTGTGGGAGCCGGCTTGCCGGCAATGGGGCGCAACGCGCCCCGGCGGGCTCAGCCAAATAGCTGATGGCACAAGTCCCTGCTGGCCGCCAGCAGGATCGGCAGGAAACGCTGCTCCAGTTCCCCGCGGCTGACGCGGCCGACATGGGTACTGACATTCAGCGCCGCCAGCACTTGACCCGACGCGTCATAGATCGGCACGGCAATCGAACGCAAGCCTTGCTCCAGTTCCTGATCCACCACGCACCAGCCCTGCTCACGCACCTGCTGGATACACGCGAACAACGAGGCCGGGTCATGCAGGGTACGGCTGGTACGGGCCTTGAGGTCGGCGCGTTCCAGGTATTCGTGCAGGCTGGCATCGTCCAGTGCCGCCAGCAGGATACGGCCCATCGAAGTGCAATAGGCCGGCAAACGCCCACCGACCGAGAGGTCCACCGAGATCAGCCGTTCGACCGTGGCGGAGCGCGCAATATAAAGGATGTCATCGCCTTCCAATGTGGCCATGTTGGCCGCTTCGTGGAGCTGGTCGCTGATGCGATCCAGGTAAGGCTGGGCCGACACCGCCAATGGCGTGGATGACAGGTAGGCATGACCAAGGGTCAACACTTTGGGCAACAGCGAATAGGTACGCCCGTCAGTGGTCGCGTAACCCAGCTTCATCAGGGTATGCAGGCAGCGCCGCACCGCGGCCCGCGGAATCTCCGTTCGATGGCTGATCTGGGCGATGGTCAGGTGGCGCTTGCGCTCCTGAAAGGCTTGGATCACTGCCAGGCCACGGGCCAGGGAGGTCATGAAATCAGGGTCACCGGTGAATGCCTGGATACGCTTGGCAGCCGACGCCACGATCGGGGGTGCCAGGGTGGGGCTGGTACTGCGTGCGGGCTCGTTGGCTGACTGGCCGCTGGTTTCTTCGCTCATGGACATGCCTCAAAAAAATCGCTACCTCGTGCGATTATCGAACGAACGGCCGATAATCGCAATTGACCGCTGACACTTTTGCTTATACCTTTCCCCTGCCACATGTGGCTTCTTTGGAGAGACTGGTCAGGTACCCACCGTAGAAGTCCCAGGCAACGGCCTCGCCCCTCAGCGAGGCCGTTTTCATTTCTGACAGTAGACGGCGAACTTGCTTGGCACATCGGCTTGAACCTTTTGAATGCCGGCACGACAAAGGGTTTATAGACTGCACAATAAACTTAAGGTCTATTGTCAGTTGCAGGTAAAGAACGATAGCCTTCAACCGGGCGATTGCTATAATTGCCGGTGTTGATTGCAAGCACCGTTTAACGGATCCAATCAACGCACTTTCGTTGCCTTGCGACTGCCAGCCCTGTCTTTGCAGTGGCTTGCCGTGCGCTGCACAGCAGCTTGCCAACTCATGCATTGCCATTTCGGTGCAATGAATTGTTGGGCTTGCCGACATATCCGCATTCTGCGTGTGTATTTAAAGGCTGACGCCCCACTTCAACCTATTCAGGTATTACTGTGACGAAAGAAGAACTGCGCGCGGAACTCGAGCGCCAGGCTGAACGTTACAAGGATGTTTACGGTGGTGAAGTCACCACGTATGCCGCACAACCCGACCCGGAACGCAAACCCTGGCGTAAGCGTGCCAGCGTTCTCGACCAGGCGTTCGCCCAGGAAATCGAGAAGATCGAAAAGGAGCTGCGCAGCGACGACAATTGAAGCCGCTCAGTGCCAATGCGCCATCACCCAGGAAGGGTGTGCGGCGAAGCATGCCGGCGAAAAACTGTGATATGAAATGGAATCACACAAATTTCATACAGTCGTTTTAATTGCGCAAGCCCAGTAAAAATCACTTCAAATAGCTGATTTTTCTGAATTTTATCGATTTTTAACGGCGTTTTTTTGCGATTACCCGGCACGTGAGTGCTCGTGCCATGCCGGCATTCTCCTGCCATCGGTCAGCGGCAGGTGCATCGATTGCCATGGTTTTCTGGCATAATCCGCCCCCCCTAAGACCGCCAGACAACCTTCATGATCGATTTATTCAGCGGACTGGATGCCTGGGTTATCGTGAGCTTGACGCTCGCTCTGACCTTCGTGCTCGCCTTCGAGTTCATCAATGGCTTTCATGACACCGCCAACGCGGTAGCCACCGTCATCTATACCAAGGCCATGCCACCGCACCTCGCCGTGTTCTTCTCTGGCGTGTTCAACTTCCTCGGCGTTCTGCTCGGTGGTGTCGGGGTGGCCTATGCCATCGTCCACCTGCTGCCGGTCGAACTGCTGATCAATGTGAACACCGGCCACGGCCTGGCCATGGTCTTCTCGTTGCTGGCCGCCGCCATCACCTGGAACCTGGGCACCTGGTACTTCGGCATTCCGGCGTCCAGCTCGCACACCCTGATCGGCTCGATCCTCGGCGTCGGCCTGGCCAACGCCCTGCTCAGCGACATTCCGCTGGGTGACGGCGTCAACTGGCAGAAGGCCATCGATATCGCCATGTCCCTGGTGCTCTCGCCAATGGCCGGCTTTGCTGTCGCAGCCCTGGTGCTGATTGGCCTGAAATGGTGGCGCCCGCTGTCGAAGATGCACAAGACCCCTGACCAGCGCCGCAAGCTCGACGACAAGAAGCACCCGCCGTTCTGGAACCGCCTGGTGCTGGTGATCTCGGCCATGGGCGTGAGCTTCGTGCACGGCTCCAACGATGGCCAGAAAGGCATCGGCCTGATCATGCTAGTACTGATCGGTATCGTCCCGGCCAAGTTCGTCCTCGACCTGAACAGCACCACCTACCAGATCGAGCGTACCCGTGATGCCACCTTGCACCTGAGCCAGTTCTACCAGCGCAACGCCGCCACCCTGGGCGAGTTCCTGGCACTGGGCAAGGCGCAGGCAAGCGACCTGCCGGAGCAGTTCAGCTGCAATCCGCAGCAGACCGAGCCGACCATCGCCGCGCTGCAATCGTCGCTCGCCGGTGTGACCGACTATCGCGCCCTGAGCGCCGAGAAGCGCGTCGAAGTGCGCCGCTACCTGCTGTGCCTGGACGACACGGCGAAGAAGGTCGGCAAGCTGCCAGGCCTGGAGCCTCGCGAAAAGGCTGACCTGGATAAACTGCGCAAGGACCTGACCGCCACCACCGAATACGCCCCGTTCTGGGTGATCGTCGCTGTCGCCCTGGCCTTGGGCCTGGGCACCATGGTCGGCTGGAAACGCGTGGTGCTGACCGTTGGCGAGAAGATCGGCAAGCAGGGCATGACCTATGCCCAGGGCATGTCGGCCCAGATCACCGCGGCCTGCGCCATCGGCATGGCCAACGTGTTCAGCCTGCCGGTGTCCACCACCCACGTGCTGTCGTCTGGTGTCGCCGGTACCATGGTCGCCAACAAGAGCGGCCTGCAGGGCGGCACCGTGAAGACCATCCTGCTGGCCTGGGTACTCACCCTGCCGGCGTCGATGGGCCTGGCGGCTGGCCTGTTCTGGCTGGCCACCAAGGCCATTAGCTGAGTGCTGATGCAGTACTGAAAAAGGCGCCCCTTGCAGGGCGCCTTTTTCGTGGGAGCGGCGGTGCGCCGATGCGATTTGTCCCGAGATAGGCCCATTGAGGTTTAACGTTTCTTCCCACCCAACAGCGACCCCATCAACCCACGCACCAACTGGCGCCCCAGCTGATTGGCCGCCTGGCGCACCGCCGACTTTATCGCCTGCCCCGCCGCGCTCTGCAAGAACTCGCCGGCCTTGTCGGCGAAGCTGTCGTCCTCGGCCTTGGCCTGGGGTACCGGCTCCACAGGCTCACCCTTGCGCTGCGTGAGCATTTCATAGGCCGACTCACGATCGATCGGTTTGTCATAACGCCCTGACAACGGTGACGCCGCGATCAGCGCACTGCGCTCAGCCGCGCTCAAGGGTCCGATCCGCGACTGTGGCGGCGCGATCAACACCCGCTGAACCATGGCTGGCGTGCCCTTCTCCTCCAGGGTGCCAACCAAGGCTTCGCCGATACCGAGCTCAGTGAGCACCGCCAGGCTGTCGAACGCCGGGTTCGGCCGGAAACCATCAGCCACGGCACGCAATGATTTCTGCTCCTTGGCGGTGAAGGCGCGCAGGCCATGCTGGATACGCAACCCCAACTGAGCCAATACCGCATCCGGCAGATCTCCCGGCGACTGGGTGACGAAGTACACCCCAACGCCCTTGGAGCGGATCAGCCGCACCACCTGCTCCAGGCGGTCCTGCAACGCTTTGGGCGTACCATTGAACAGCAGATGCGCCTCATCGAAGAACAGCGCAAGCACGGGCTTGTCGGCATCGCCGCGCTCCGGCAATTGCTCGAACAGTTCAGCCAGCAACCACAACAGGAACGTCGCATAGACCTTGGGAGCGTCATGCACCAGACGGCTGGCATCGAGCAGGTGGATGCGGCCGCGCCCGTCGCCCTCCGGGCGCAGCAGATCTTCGAGCTGCAGCGCCGGTTCGCCGAACAATGCCTCGGCCCCTTGTTGTTCCAGCGTCGCCAACCGGCGCAAGAGCGCCTGCGTGGAAGCGCTGGTCATCAACGCGCTGTCCTCGCCCAGCAATTGCGGGTTGTCCTTGAGGTGCGCGAGCAGGGCCTTGAGGTCCTTCAGGTCGAGCAGCAGCAAGCCCTCCCGGTCGGCCACCTTGAACGCCGCATACAAGGCAGCCTGCTGGCTGTCGGTGAGCTCCAGCAGGTTGCCCAGCAACAGCGGCCCCATTTCACTCATCGTGGTGCGCAGGGGGTGCCCCGATTGCCCCGCGACATCCCACAGGCTTACCGGGTAGCCCCGGGGCGTGTGATTCAGCCACGGCATGCCGGCGATCCGCTCGGCGACCTTGCCCTGCGGCGCGCCCGCCGCTCCGAGGCCACACAGGTCGCCCTTGACATCCGCGGCGAATACCGCCACCCCGGCGTCACTGAACAGCTCGGCGAGGTGCTGCAGGGTCACCGTCTTGCCGGTGCCCGTGGCTCCGGCCACCAGGCCATGCCGGTTGGCCAGGCGCATGGCCTGGGATACCGGCTGACCATCCGGCCCCGCCCCTACAACCATTCGTAAGGAATCTGACATCTTCTTTCATCCCCTGCTCAAGTTCTGCCGCGTGACAGCCGATATTTCAAAATGATTCTTACCAGAAAGACAGTAACAACCCGAAAAGGACCCACGGGACTTGTTGCACTGTTTTCCAGCCGTGCTTTGTGCGAACGACCCGATAAAAACCTTAGCGGACACGATCACGTTATGAACAAAAGCCTTCGTTTCAGCCACAAGATTCTTCTGGCGGCATCACTGATCGTGATACTCGCCTTCAGCCTGTTCACCCTGTACAACGACTATCTCCAGCGTAACGCCATTCGCGAAGACCTGGAGAACTACCTGGCCGAGATGGGCGAGTCCACCTCCACCAACATCCGCAACCTGTTCGAAGGGCGCATCAAACTGGTCGACAACGTCGCCCAGAACCTCGCCCAGTTCCCACAGAACACCGGCACCCTGCTGGGCCAGAGCGCGCTCACCTCAAGCTTCCTGACCATCTACCTGGGCCAGCCCGACGGCACCTTCACCGTGCGCCCCGACACCAAGATGCCTGACGGCTACGATCCGCGCGTGCGCCCTTGGTACAAGGACGGCCTGAACGCCAGCGGCCCGATCCTCACCGAGCCCTACATCGACATGGCCACCAACAAGATGGTCATCTCGATCATCAGCACCGCGTCGCGCTCGGTTGGCGTGGTCGGCGGCGACCTGGCCCTCGACGGCCTGGTGGAGATCATTAACTCGCTGAACTTCGGCGGCATGGGCTATGCCTTCCTGGTCAACGACCAGGGCAAGATCCTGGTGCACCCGGACAAGAACCTGGTGATGAAATCACTGACAGACCTGTTCCCGCAGAACACCCCTCGCCTGTCCCGCGACCTGACCGAAGTCACCCTCAATGGCGAAACCCGCCTGCTGACCTTCACCCCGGTCAAAGGCCTGCCATCGGCCAACTGGTACATCGGCCTGTCGGTGGACAAGGACAAGGCATTTTCGATGCTCAGCACCTTCCGCACCTCGGCAGTGATTGCCACAGTGGTGGCGGTGGTGATCATCATCGCCCTGCTCGGGCTGTTGATCCGCGTGCTGATGCAGCCACTGCACACCATGACCCGCGCCATGTCGAACATCGCCGAAGGCGAAGGCGACCTGACCCGCCGCCTGGAAATTCACAACCACGACGAATTCGGCATTCTCGGCACCGCTTTCAACCGCTTCGTCGAACGCATCCACGGTTCGATCCGCGAGGTGTCATCGGCCACCGAGCAGGTCAACGAAGTGGCGCTGCGCGTGATCAGCGCCTCGAACTCGTCGATGGCCAACTCCGACGAGCAGTCCAATCGCACCAACAGCGTCGCCGCCGCCATCAACCAGCTCGGTGCCGCCGCCCAGGAGATCGCCGGCAATGCCGCCCAGGCCTCGCAGCATGCCAGCTCCGCGCGGCTGCTGGCCGAGGAAGGCCAGCAGGTGGTGCAGCGCAACATCGATGCGATGAACCGCCTTTCGGACCTGATCGTCACCTCCAGCGAGCATATCGAGACGCTGAACAACAAGACCGTGAACATCGGCCAGATCCTCGAGGTGATCACCAGCATTTCCCAGCAGACCAACCTGCTCGCCCTCAACGCCGCCATCGAGGCTGCACGCGCCGGTGAGGCCGGGCGCGGCTTCGCCGTGGTCGCCGACGAGGTACGCAATCTGGCGCACCGCACCCAGGAGTCGGCGCAACAGGTGCAGACCATGATCGAAGAGCTGCAGGTTGGCGCTCGCGAGTCGGTCGATACCATGGGCCAGAGCCAGCGTCACAGCCAGGACAGCATGGACATCGCCAACCAGGCCGGCGAGCGCCTGGGCAGCGTCACCCAGCGTATCGGCGAGATCGACGGCATGAACCAGTCGGTGGCCACCGCCACGGAAGAGCAGACCGCCGTGGTCGACTCGATCAACATGGACATCAACGAGATCAACATGCTCAACCAGGAAGGCGTCGAGAACCTGCAGGCCACCCTGCGCGCCTGTTCGGACCTGGAACAGCAGGCCGGTCGCCTCAAGCACTTGGTCGGCAGCTTCCGCATCTGACCCTGCGCCCGCTCCCACTTTTGCAGTGGGAGCGGGCCGCGCCAAACCTCGATCGAACAAACTATCCTTCAAGTAGGTCAACCCTAAGGCGCGTCATCGTCGGCCCCGTGCCGCCTGGTGACACACCCGAGGACGATCCCGGAGGGATGCTGATCGTGCACATCGCCGACATCACCATGTTCTATGCCCCGGCCAGCGGCGGGGTAAGAACCTATCTTGATGCCAAACACCGCCGCCTCGACGCCATGTCCGGCGTTCGCCACAGCCTGTTGATTCCCGGCGCCAGCGCCAGCCAGACCAATGGCGTCTACCATGTTCCCGCGCCGCCCCTACCCTTCGGCAACGGCTACCGTTTCCCGGTGCGCCTGGCCCCTTGGTGCAAGGAGCTGCGTCGTCTGCAGCCCGACCTGATCGAAGTCGGCGACCCCTACCTCACCGCCTGGGCGGCCCTGGAAGCGCGGCGCAAGCTCGATGTCCCGGTGATCGGCTTCTATCACTCCGACCTGCCGCTGCTGGTGAGCAACCGCATGGGCAATTGGTTCACCCCCAATGTCGAGGCCTATGTCAGCAAGCTCTACGGGCATTTCGACCGGGTACTCGCGCCCAGCCAGGTGATGGCCGACAAGCTGCGCAGGCTGGGGGTCGAGAATGTGCATGTGCAACGCCTGGGGGTGGACCTGATGCAATTTCACCCTGACAAGCGCGACCCCGGCCTGCGTCGCGAACTGGGCATCGCCGATACCAGTCGACTGCTGGTGTTTGCCGGCCGTGGCTCGCGGGAAAAGAACCTGCCGGTACTGCTCGACTGCATGCAGGCACTCGGGCAGCCCTATCACCTGCTTTTGGTGGGCTCGAACATGCCGATCGGGGTGCCAGACAATGTCAGCGTGATCGACCACTTCTGCCCCCCCGATGAAGTCGCTCGGCTACTGGCCAGCGCCGACCTGCTGGTGCACGCCGGCGACCAGGAAACCTTCGGCCTGGTCATTCTCGAGGCCATGGCCAGTGCCACGCCCGTGGTGGCCGTGCACGCTGGCGCCTTCGGCGAAATCGTCAACGAACAGTGCGGCCGCCTGTGCCCACCTAACGACGGCCGCGCCATGGCCGCCGCCGTGCGCGAAGTCTTCGACCACGGCGTGCGCCAGCTTGGCAGCCAGGCGCGTCGCCACGTGGAACGCCATTACAGCTGGGACAACGTGGTCAGTGGCCTGCTCCAGCATTATCAGGCGGTGCTGGGCCACCCGCTACCGGTGCGCGCCCATGGCTGAGCCCACCTCCACCCGACGCAGCCTGATGCTGGTGCTGCACGACGTGGCGCCGGAAACCTGGCCGGACTACCAGCCCTTCGTCCAGGCGATCGATGACTTGGGGGACGTGCCCATGACCTGGCTGGTGGTGCCGGATTTCCACCACCGCAATCCGCTCACGCATTCGCCCACCTTCTGTCGCCTGCTCGACCGACGCCTGGCCCGT
This sequence comes from Pseudomonas sp. WC1, assembly GCF_050586565.1. Classification (NCBI taxonomy): domain Bacteria; kingdom Pseudomonadati; phylum Pseudomonadota; class Gammaproteobacteria; order Pseudomonadales; family Pseudomonadaceae; genus Pseudomonas; species Pseudomonas sp. WC1. Next base: position 85,855 of record NZ_JBOBDQ010000016.1, on the reverse strand, counting down.
GGCGACGAACTGGCCCTGCACGGCTACTACCATGCCGACGACGGTCCGGCGCCTCGCGGGCCGCGCGAATATTTCATGCGCCGGATCTACACCCACGAAGGTGAGTTCCACGGCCTGGAACAGGCCAGCGCACTTCAGCGCCTGCAAGCCGGGCTGGCATTGTTCGGGCAACAAGGCTGGCCAGTGGCGGGGTTCGTCGCCCCCGCCTGGCTGATGAGCGAAGGCACGCGCCAGGCGCTGCGCCAGCTGCCGCTGCGCTACACCAGCACCCCAAGGCACCTGTACCGGTTGCCGGACTTCACCGCCTTTGATGCCCCGGGGCTGGTATGGAGTGCGCGCAGCGCCTGGAGACGAGGGTTGTCCAAGGTAGTCAGTGACTGGCAGTGCCGGCGCTGGCGCGAGGCCGACACTCTGCGCCTGGGCCTGCATCCGGTGGACATGCGCCACGCCAGCTCACGCAATTACTGGCTCGAGACCTTGCACCAATTGCTGGCGCAGGGGCGTGAGCCACTGACCAAGTCGGCCTGGTTGGAGCGCCAGGCCGCGCCATGAGTCGCCTGGGCTGGCTAGGCCTGGCCTTGCTGCTGGCAGTGTCAGTGCCCGCCCTGCTGGGCGGCCGCGATTTGCTCCCACGCCTGCAATCCTTCGCCCCCGGCCTGATGGCGCTGCTGCTGGGCATGATCCTGCTGTGCTGGACGCTCAATGCCCTGCGCCTGCGCCTGCTGCTCGGCGAACAGGGCGCCCGGGTGGGCCGGCTCCGCAGCCTGGGAGTGGTCATGGCCACCGAGTTCGCCATCTGTACCACTCCTGGCGGTACGGGGGGCCCACTGACGCTGATGACCCTGCTGAAACGCGAGCGTATCGCGCCTTCGCTTAGCGGCGCGGTATTCGCCATGGACCAGTTGAGCGACCTGCTGTTCTTCTTCTGCGCCATGCTGGCGATAGCCGCGTACGCCCTCTTCCACAGGCTCGGCCACAGCCAGACGCAAATGTTGATGGGCAGCGCGTTGCTCTTGTGCACCGCGCTGGCGGGAATCGTCCTGCTGCTGCGTTATCGACGCGGGGTGATGCGCGGCAATGGTCGGCTGTTGCGGCGCCTGGGCATGTCACCGGCACGGCGGCGACGCTGGGCACGCAAAGTGCTGCGCTTCATCCATGCCCTGGGCGATACCTGGCGCATGCCACGGCGCACACTGGCTGCGGTGTTCTTCCTGACCTGCGCGCACTGGTGCCTGCGCTATAGCGTGCTGTACCTGGTGTTGCGCGGATTGGGCGTGGAGCTGGCGTGGATTCCGAGCTTCCTGGTGCAGATGCTGTCGCTCAGCGCGGGGCAGTTCAGCCTGCTGCCGGGCGGCGCCGGCGCGGCGGAGCTGACTTCGGCGACCTTGCTGTCACCGCTGGTGGGCAGTTCGACGGCAGCCGCGGCCATTCTGATCTGGCGCGCGGTTACCTACTATTTCTATCTGTTGGCCGGGGGGCCGGTGTTTCTATATCTGCTGGCGCGGCCATTGCTGGATCGTCGGCGCCGACAGACGGGTTGAGCCGCCCCCAGAGTTCGACAGCACCAGGGAACTCAGTGCCGTCTTCGTCGCTCAGGGCTTCGGGATCGAAGCGGGCCAGGCAACCCTCGCCCAAGGTCGCTGGCGCCGAGGCGCCGGCCTTGTCACGTGGATCCGCCATGCACCGGCCCTCGACTCAGTTGAACACCACGGTCTTGTTGCCGTGCACCAGCACGCGGTCTTCCAGGTGATAGCGCAGGCCACGGGCCAGGACCATCTTCTCCACGTCGCGGCCGAAGCGGACCATGTCCTCGATGCTGTCGGCATGGCTGACCCGTACCACGTCCTGCTCGATGATGGGGCCGGCGTCGAGCTCCTCGGTCACGTAGTGGCAGGTCGCGCCGATCAGTTTCACGCCACGCAGCGCCGCCTGGTGATAAGGCTTGGCGCCGACGAACGACGGCAGGAAGCTGTGGTGGATGTTGATGACCTTTTCCGCGTATGCCTGGCACAGCTGCGGCGGCAGGATCTGCATGTAGCGCGCCAGCACCACGGCATCGGCACCACACTCCTCGACCAGGCGCGATACCTCGGCGAACGCCGGCTGCTTGTCCTTCGGATCGACCGGCACATGATGAAACGGAATGCCGTGCCATTCGACCATGCTGCGCAGGTCGTTGTGGTTGGAGATCACACACGGGATCTCGCAATCCAGCTCGTCGGTGTGCCAACGGTGCAGCAGGTCTGCCAGGCAGTGCGATTCGCGGCTGGCCATCAACACCACGCGCTTCTTCTGTGCCGAATCGGTGATCCGCCAGGTCATGGAGAACTCTTCGGCGATCGGCGCGAACGCCTCGCGGAAAGCCTCGATACCGAACGGCAGGGACTCGGCGCGAATCTCATGGCGCATGAAGAACCAACCGCTCTGCTCGTCGGAATGGTGGCTGGCTTCGTTGATCCAGCCATTGTAGAGGGCCAGGAAATTACTGACTTTCGCCACGATGCCGACACGGTCGGGGCAGGCAATCACCAGTCGATAGGTGCGCATGAGAGAGACTCCAGAACTTCGCAAAGGCGCATATTCTAGCGGCCTGCCGGGGAAAACGCAGTAATCATCTTTACCTGAGCGCCTTGCCTGAAGGGCTCGATCACACAGGTCCATAGCCTTTTTCCCAAGGGGGTAATCGGCATTGCCCCAAGAAATTTGTAAATTTTTCTTAACCTAATGACCGTGAAGTCATGCCCTACTATTAATTGAGTCTTCAATTTTAAATTGTTTACTTGAGAGTATCGTCTGTCTATTATTGCCCCCACTGTCTCTCTCCCTGAACATGTACTAAGGAACACACCATGTCCCTGATCAACGAGTACCGCGCCACCGAAGAAGCTATCAAGGAACTTCAGGCCCGTCTGGCCAACCTGTCGCAAGACGGCAAACTGCAAAAAGAGCTGGAGTTCGAAAAGAAGCTGCGCGAGCTGATGGCCGAAAACGGTAAATCGCTGCGTGACGTGATCGCGCTGCTCGATCCGGAAAGCAAACTGAGCAAGGCGCCGCGTGGCGCAGTCAAGACCACCGGCACCAAACGTGCACGCAAGGTCAAGCAATACAAGAACCCGCATAACGGCGAGGTTATTGAAACCAAGGGTGGCAACCACAAGACCCTGAAAGAGTGGAAAGCCAAGTGGGGCGGCGACGTCGTCGAAAGCTGGGCCACCCTGCTGGACTGATACGCTTAACGGGCGCATTGGTTTCAACATGAAAACGCCGGCAGTTGCCGGCGTTTTTGTTTATCTGCACATTTCAAAGCTGGTATTGCACTTTCAGTTGTCGGATATGGCCCTGCCAGGCTTCCAGTACCTGACGCCCCGCCTCGCTGGCGTCTAGCAGGCTGCTTTGGCATGCCAGCTCGAAATCGGCCAGGGTGTTCGGTGCACCAAAGGCAGGGTCTGTAAGACGTTGCTGACAGAACGCATGCCAACGTGCGCGCTCTTGTTCATCAAGGGTGTCGGAAAAGTTTCGCGCCCGATAGCGGAACAACAATTCCGGCATGCGCGGATCATCGAACATCCACTGCCCCTTGGCCAATTGCGCCGGATCGGTACACCGCACTTGCTCGCTCAGGCGTTTGTCGCGGTCACCGAGGAAACCGTCATACAACTGTTGCTCCGGGTCTTCACTGGGTGCAAAGCCCTCTTCCTGATAGATGATGCCCAGCTTGTCTCGCCAAACAGTTTGCTGGTTGGCCAACTGCTGCGCCTGCGCCTGCAACACCGACAATTCAAGCCCCAACCGTTGTTGATCGGCCGGGCGCAGTACCGATAGCGGCGCCAGCACCGGGCACCGATTGATATGCACCAACTTCAGCGGTACCGGTAGTTCGCCCTCGGCCATATCTTCGTGCCGCGTGTACAAACGCTCACGCAATGCTTGCGCACTCTCCTCGAGCAGCGGCGAACTATCCTGCTGCAAGTCGCAGACGATCAGCGCGTTGCGATTACGCGGGTGCCAGGCCAATGGCAACACCACACCGATATAGTTACGCTGCGCCGAGAAACGTCCGGATACATGTACCAGGGGCTGCAATAGGCGGATCTGCTCCATGACCTTGTGCTTGCTGCGCAACTGGAACAACCAGTCATACAACCTGGGCTGCCGGTCCCGAATCAACCGGGCCAGGGCAATGGTCGCCCGCACGTCGGAAAGCGCTTCGTGGGCATGGCCATGGTCGATGCCATTGGTCTTGCTCAACAACTCCAGACGCAAGCTGGTGCGTCCATCCTGCTGCGGCCAGACGATGCCCTCGGGGCGCAGCGCATAGGCAGTACGCACCACATCGATCAAGTCCCAGCGGCTGTTGCCCCCCTGCCATTCACGGGCATAGGGGTCGAAGAAGTTGCGGTAGAGGCTGTAGCGGGTGACCTCATCGTCGAAGCGCAACGTGTTGTAGCCGGCGCCACACGTGCCAGGCCGGGCCAGTTGCGCATGGATGCGCGTCATGAATTCGGCCTCGCACAGCCCCTGGCTGGCCAGCTGCTGTGGAGTAATGCCGGTCACCAGGCAGGCCGCCGGGTGCGGCAGGATATCGTCGGAGGGCCGGCAATAGAGGCTGATCGGCGCCTCGATCTCGTTGAGATCGAGGTCGGTGCGCACGCCGGCCACCTGCAGGGGGCGATCGCAGCGTGGATTGATGCCGGTGGTTTCGTAGTCGTGCCAGAAGATGCTGGAGCTCACGGGGTCTTCCTGTAACAAGGTCGACCAGAGTCTAACGGCACGCGCGAGGGCTGGGCCAGCCTTACGCAGAGGCGTTCATGGGCCGGAAGCTGAAGAAATCGCGCAGCGAGCGGACAAAGTCGTCGTATTCCTGCGGCGCCTGCAACAACATGAAACCGGCATCGAAATGCCCGGGCGTTTCATCTTCGCGGCACCACAGGCAACTGGCGGTCAGGTTGATGAACTGCAGGCCACCGCCGGCAAGGGGAACACGCAGTTGCAGCTCGAAGTCCGGCCCCACCAGCACCGGCAACTGGCTTATCAGCATCAGGCCGTCTTCGGAGGCATTGCCCAGATAGCCGATCTGCTGGTCGGTGCAGCGGTTGAAGACCTTGAGCACGCAAGGCAGTTGATGACGCTCTATATGTCGCTCGATAAACATGATCGCAGTGAAGTCCTGTACCTGGAGCCAGGAAGACAAGGTACTGGCGATGATCGTTACAACTCTCCAACAGATTAGCCCAGTCCGACGGACGGACTACATGAAATCATCGACACCTTGGGATTAACGCCAAGGTGTAGTGTTCACCGGGCTGGCCATCGCCGCTTCGCTGCCACGCAGGTGTCCGAGCTTCTCCAGCGTCTGCAGGCGCGCCTGCGCGCGGTAGGCGTATTCGTTGCGCGGGTACTGCTGGATCAGGTACTGGTAGGTCTGCGCCGCGTCGACGTAGAGCTTCTGGCGCTCCAGGCACTGGCCACGCAGCAGCGATACTTCCGGGTGGATGAACGGCCGGGCACGGCTGGTGCGGTCGACCTGCGACAGCTCCAGCATCACCTTTGCACAGTCACCACGGTCATAGGCGCGATAGGCATTGTTCAGGTGGTGGTCCATGGACCAGCGGGTGCAGCCGACGACACTGGCCGCCATGGTCAAAACGATCAGGGTGCGCATGGGAATTCTCCTTTGATGGCAGTGTATCGGCCTTTCACGGCAAATCTTCACAGCCTTTTGCAAGCATACAGCGACCGTTCAAACGCCACCCTCGCAACCGTACAGGTAGTGCAACGGAACAATGACTACAGCGCAATTGAGGAGTAGCCTTTCGCTGCGCTTCACTATAGGAGTCTGTGCATGACCATCCGCCGTACCAAAATCGTCGCCACCCTAGGCCCCGCCAGCAACTCGCCGGAAGTGATCGAACAGCTGATCCTCGCCGGCCTTGACGTGGCACGCCTGAACTTCTCCCACGGCACTCCGGACGAGCACAAGGCCCGCGCCCGCCTGATCCGCGACATCGCCGCCAAGAACGGCCGTCACGTCGCGCTGCTGGGGGACCTGCAGGGTCCGAAGATCCGCATCGCCAAGTTCGCCAACAAGCGCATCGAACTGAAAGTCGGTGACAAGTTCACCTTCTCCACCGCTCACCCGCTGACCGAAGGCAACCAGGATATCGTCGGCATCGACTACCCCGACCTGGTCAAGGACTGCGGCGTCGGTGACGAACTGCTGCTCGACGACGGCCGGGTGGTCATGCGCGTCGAAACCGCCACCGCAGACGCCCTGCACTGCGTGGTGATCATCGGCGGCCCGCTGTCGGACCACAAAGGCATCAACCGCAAAGGTGGCGGCCTGACCGCACCGGCCCTGACCGAGAAGGACAAGGCCGACATCAAGCTGGCCGCGGAAATGGACCTGGACTACCTGGCCGTTTCGTTCCCGCGCGACGCCAGCGACATGGAATACGCCCGCAAGCTGCGTGACGAAGCCGGCGGCAGCGCCTGGCTGGTGGCCAAGATCGAACGCGCCGAAGCGGTCGCCGACGACGAGACGCTCGACCAGTTGATCCTCGCTTCCGACGCAGTCATGGTTGCCCGTGGCGACCTGGGCGTGGAAATCGGCGATGCCGAGTTGATCGCCATCCAGAAGAAGATCATCCAGCACGCCCGCCGCAACAACAAAGCGGTGATCGTGGCGACCCAGATGATGGAGTCGATGATCCAGAACCCGATGCCGACCCGCGCCGAAGTATCGGACGTGGCCAACGCCGTGCTCGACAACACCGACGCAGTGATGCTGTCAGCCGAAAGCGCCGCCGGCAGCTACCCGATCGAAGCCGTACAGGCCATGGCCCGTATCTGCTCGGGCGCCGAGAAGCACCCGACCAGCCAGAAGTCCAGCCACCGCCTGCACACCACCTTCGAGCGCTGCGACGAGTCCATCGCCCTGGCGGCGATGTACACCGCCAACCACTTCCCCGGCGTCAAGGCGATCATCGCCCTCACCGAAAGTGGCTACACCCCGCTGATCATGTCGCGCCTGCGTTCGCACGTGCCGATCTTCGCCCTGTCGCCGCACCGTGCTACCCAGGCCCGTGCCAACATGTTCCGCGGCGTCTACCCGATCGCCTTCGACCCGGCCTCGCTGCCGGCCGACAAGGTCAGCCAGGCGGCGGTCGACGAGCTGCTCAAGCGCGGCCTCGTAGAGCAAGGCGACTGGGTCATCCTGACCAAGGGTGACAGCTACCACACCATCGGTGGCACCAACGGCATGAAGATCCTGCATGTCGGTGATCCGCTGGTCGGCTGATCCCTCAGCAGCACCTATCGCGGGGCAAGCCCGCTCCCACGCCGGTGTCGGCATTGTGGGAGCGGGCTTGCCCCGCGATGCTTTTCAGCCCTCAAACATGCTCGGTAAACACGTCCGCAAATATCTGACTACGTGGCACCCCAGCAATGAACAGCCGTCGGGCAAAGCGCTCCACGCTCCCAGGTGACCCGCACACCAGCGCCATGGTCTGACGCGACATCAGCTTCAACCCAGCCAGCGCTTCATCCATCTGCGCCGCCAACACCCATTCGACCGTCACTCCGTCCAGCGCCTGTAACGACTGCGCCAGATAGTGCCCCTCAGCGGTGTGTGCCACGTGCAGCACCCGAATTTCCCCCTGATGCCCCTGTCGCAATGCCTCACGCAGGATGCCCCACAACGGCGCCAGCCCGGTACCCGCCGCCAGCAGCCAGAGCGGCCGCGCCTGCCAGTCCGGGTCGTAGTGCAACGCACCGCCCCGGAGTTCGCCGAGCCTCAGCACATCCCCCAGCCGAAGTTGCCTTGCCTGGTCGCAGAACGCGCCGGAACGGTGGCAATCCAGGTGAAATTCGAGAAAATCGTCCTCGCCCGGCAGGCTCGCCAACGAGTAGGGTCGCGCAACGCCGTCGCTCCACAACACCAGGTGCTGCCCGGCCTCGTAGCGCAATGGCCGCTCCGGTCGCAGCCTCAGACGCAGCACATCGGCGAACCAGTCCAGCCCGATCACCGTGGCCGGCAGGCCATCGTTTCGGGGGTCGAACAGCGCCACCCGCAGGTCACTGGTGACCGAGCACTGGCAGGCCAGGCGCCAGCCCTGCTCGCGTTTTTCCGCCGCCAGCGCCTCGGGTTTCGCGTCGAGGGGAATACCGTCCAGGCAACGCACCAGGCAGGCGTGGCAGCTGCCGGCGCGGCAGCTGTAGGGCACGTTCAGGCCTGCCTCGTTGAGGGCATCCAGTAGGTTGCTGCCGCCTGGCACTGCCCATTGGCGCTCGCCCACGCAGAGTTCGGGCATGGTCAGGTTTCTCGTCCGATTAAAAGTATTACTGGCGCCACTTTGCGCTACCGATGCCACAGCATCGCATGTCATCAGCAAAAAGGATGCCCCTTCCCTGCCGACCTTGGTCCAGACCACGTGCAGGTGTTTCCGAAGACGGGGGCACGGTATACTGCCGCGCCTTTTTTGTGCCGGCCCGACCAGCCGGCGCCTTGCCAGGCGTTCCTGACATACAGGTGTGCACTGTCGGAATGCCTTTTCGAATGTTCCCGTCTTTAAGAGGAGCGCGCTGCATGACCGTGATCAAGCAAGACGACCTGATTCAGAGCGTCGCCGACGCCCTGCAATTCATCTCGTACTACCACCCCGTCGACTTCATCCAGGCGATGCACGAGGCCTACCTGCGTGAAGAGTCGCCTGCCGCGCGTGACTCGATCGCCCAGATCCTGATCAACTCGCGCATGTGCGCCACCGGCCACCGCCCGATCTGCCAGGACACCGGCATTGTCACCGTGTTCGTGCGCGTCGGTATGGACGTGCGCTGGGACGGCGCCACCCTGAGCGTCGACGACATGATCAACGAAGGTGTGCGCCGCGCCTACAACCTGCCCGAGAACGTCCTGCGCGCCTCGATCCTGGCCGACCCGGCCGGTGCCCGCAAGAACACCAAGGACAACACTCCGGCAGTGATCCACTACTCCATCGTCCCCGGCGACAAGGTCGAGGTGGATGTCGCGGCCAAGGGCGGCGGCTCGGAAAACAAGTCGAAGATGGCCATGCTCAACCCGTCCGACTCGATCGTCGACTGGGTGCTCAAGACTGTCCCGACCATGGGCGCTGGCTGGTGCCCGCCTGGCATGCTGGGCATCGGCATCGGCGGCACCGCCGAGAAAGCCGCGGTGATGGCCAAGGAAGTGTTGATGGAATCCATCGACATCCATGAGCTGAAAGCCCGTGGCCCGCAGAACCGCATCGAAGAGATCCGCCTGGAGCTGTTCGACAAGGTCAACCAGTTGGGCATCGGCGCCCAGGGCCTGGGCGGCCTGACCACCGTGCTCGACGTCAAGATCATGGACTACCCGACCCACGCCGCCTCCCTGCCGGTGTGCATGATCCCCAACTGCGCCGCTACCCGTCACGCCCACTTCGTGCTCGACGGTTCCGGCCCGGCCGAGCTGGAAGCGCCATCGCTGGACGCCTACCCGGAAATCGTCTGGGAAGCCGGCCCAAGCGCCCGCCGCGTGAACCTGGACGCGATCACCCCGGAAGAAGTCGCCAGCTGGCAGCCCGGCGAGACCATCCTGCTCAACGGCAAGATGCTCACCGGCCGCGACGCCGCGCACAAGCGCATGGTCGAGATGCTCAACCGCGGTGAAGAACTGCCGGTGGACCTCAAAGGCCGCTTCATCTACTACGTAGGCCCGGTCGACCCGGTCGGCGACGAAGTGGTCGGCCCAGCCGGCCCGACCACCGCCACGCGGATGGACAAGTTCACCCGCCAGATCCTCGAGCAGACCGGTCTGCTGGGCATGATCGGCAAGTCCGAACGTGGCCCGACCGCCATCGAGGCGATCAAGGACAACAAGGCCGTGTACCTGATGGCCGTCGGTGGCGCCGCCTACCTGGTAGCCCAGGCCATCCGCAAGTCGAAGGTCCTGGCCTTCGCCGAGCTGGGCATGGAAGCGATCTACGAGTTCGAAGTGAAGGACATGCCGGTCACCGTCGCGGTGGACAGCAAGGGTGAATCGGTGCACATCACGGGTCCTGCGCTGTGGCAGAGCAAAATCGCCGAAAGCCTGGCGGTGGAAGTGAAGTAATTTCAACATCACCGTAAGAAAAAAGCCGCTCCCTCGAGGAGCGGTTTTTTTTGCTCGCAAGAAATTATGGAGGCTCCCACAGCCAGCAATAAATACCGCTCTCATCGCGCACTTTCCTACTCAAATGAAGCCTCACTTCCTTCAGAGGCAAACCTTATGAGCAGTACTGTAAAAGCCAATCAATGGCTACGCCGCTTCCAACTGGATATCACTTCCAACTCCCGTCGCGTGTATGCCAATGGCCGCCAACAAGTGGAGATCACCGTCACGCTCGAACCTCGTAACGGCCAGACGATCTCTCGAGAAAGTCTCGACTCGCTAACCTTGGTCCAGATCGATGACGAAGGCATCCCTCGAGTATTGGATCAGCCGGACCTCTACGCGCACACACAGCGCGATGAGCGATTCATCTACCACAACGCCACCGGCAGTGCCCCCAGCGCACTGCTGGCGTCGTCGTCCAAATCCATTCACCGACGCTTCTATGTGACATCGAAGCGTCCTGGCGGTACGCTGTGCTCTATCTACGGGGCGATCTGGATGGATGAAGATCATCTCTTCGTCACCAATGCCGAACCCTTCAAGTCCTCGGTCGTCATTGAGTCCATTGCCCCTGCGCTGGGTCATAAGGAGCTCTTCCAACTCAGCGTCGAGTCACCCCTCAAGTACAAGCTCCCCAGCGACAATCTGAATTACTGGGATGACGAATTCGAAGAATCGGTCGGCTATTTCGGATTTGCCGATCCGAGAACCATGGTGGTCCAAAGCGAGGCGCTGGCCACACCTTCATCTCACCCTATCTATGAAATGAACGCCTGGGATCACGCATTGATCTCTTTCCAACTTACCAATGACTACAGCCAGCACCGTAAGGTGACGGTCTATGAGGCAGGCCAGCCATTCACGGTGAAATCTCCAGAGTCGGACCGAGTCCATCACCAGCGTCCGGGACACCTGCTGATCCATATGTACGCCAAACGCTTCTATAACCGTCACTACAGCAGCTCCCAGACGAAGCGCAGTATCTGGAAGGTGATCGACCAGCATGGCAATGGCTATGAAGTCGAGTTCTTTGTTGCAGAAGCAGGAAAGCATGTGTCCTTCAAGGTAAATGCGAGCCAGGCCTGACCTTCCTGGAAACTCGGTGCCCGTGAAAAGGGGCACCGACCTCTCCCTGCGACAGGAAACACCCAATGTCTACGATACATACCCAAGCCAGCAATTTTCTGGACTTCATGAAAACCGGCGTGGACAACCGTACCGGCCAGTTCACCCTCGCGGTCGCCCTGCCGCTCCCCCCCGCCAACCAGCTGAGAGGGCCGGCGCTCTCGATCACCCTGGTCTTCAGCGTGCTGGGCTCAAGTGTCAACAAAGGCTACGGACTAGGCTGGACCCTCGGGCTGTCCGAGCTCGACGGGAACACCCTGAGGCTCGCCTCCGGCGAGCAGTACGCCATTGATCAAGATGCTTCCACGTTCGCACCCGACACGCCATTGACCTTCACCGATCAAAAACTCCCGACGCTGTGGGTCACCCCACAACACAATGGTGATTTCCGGGTAGACAAGAAGTCCGGAGAACGCGAAATCCTGCGGGAACAGGAAGACAGTGGCCGCTATCTGGTCGAGGAAATGCACTCCCCGGAGGGCCATCGCCTGTTCATCAACTGGGCGCCCTACGGCAATGACGGCCAATTCATTCTGCGGCGGATCAGCGATGAACAGCGCGCGCTGCTGAGCGTGGATCAGCTGGAGGAAGAAGTTCATCTCATCTTCAACCCGGATACCACGCAAGCGCTCATGTTGCGTCTGGTGTTGAGCAATGACCGACTCAGCGAAATCCACGTTCCCGGCATCCAGCGCCCTTTCAGCATCGAGTACGACACCCTGGCCCTGGACAATGGAGCCCACCTGCTGCTGCCCACCACCCTGCACAGCCCGCTGGGCGCCCACGACATCGTCAAGTGGGCGACCGGGGCCGACGGCCATCAGCTGCCGGCCAACGCACCGTTTTCCCACCTGCCGCGGGTCGAGTCATGGATCCACAGCGCCGGCCCCCCCGACACCGAAAGGATGCACCACTACCGATGGATCGGCACGGCCAATTTCCTTGGCTTCGGCAGCGCCCAGGCGTTTTCCTGGGAACATGGACGAGACAACCTCTATCAGGTCGAAAGCGACTACCAGTACGAAGTGGTCGAAACGGTCAGCGATGCACAGGGCACGATCCTGGATACCATCACCCGCACCTGGAACCGCTTTCATCTGCCCCTCCTGGAAAGCTCGCGTCGAGGCAATTGCGAGATCAGCACGCATACCCGCTACGGTATCGACCCTGGCAGAACCTGGGAGGAGCAATCCAGTACCTGCCAGCTCCCCCATCAGGTCTCGACCACTTACACAGACCATGCCCGCCCAGGGGCCAGTCGCACCGAAACGACGGTTTATCAATACGACAACTACGGCAACATCACCCAGGTCGACTACCCAACCGGCATCAGTGAGATCAATTGCTACTATCCCGCCGAAGGGGGAGAAGGTTGCCCAGCAGATCCCTTGGGGATGGTGCGCTTCCTGCGCAAGAAAACTACCCGGCCAGCCAAGGCTGACGGCTCAGCTCCAATGTTGAGCAGCACGTACACCTATGCGCCACTCCCTTCACTGATCGTGGATGCCCCAGCGCATATCGTGGTCGAGCGTGAGCAGTTGCTGGACGAGCTGGACAGCCGCTTGCTGGAGGAGACCCGCCACATCTATTTCCATCAGCCCCACATCTGCTACGGGCGCATCCAGCGAAGCGTCACGACGCTCAACGGCAGGTCTACCGCTACCGAATACCACTATGGGCACGCAAACGGAGCGTTGGTTTTACGGAGCACGATCATCGGCTTCGAAAATGACGACGTGAACCGCTCAACCCACAACAGCGCGCAGTCCCTGCTCACAGGCCAGACCATTTGGGAACGTAGCGAGAGCGGGGCGCTCACCCGCTACGAGTATGACCAGATTGGCCGTATCGTCCGTACACTCAACACAACCGGTAGCCCGTACCAGACACAGCGTCTGGTGCGTTACCACCTGGGAGACGCACTAGCCGTGAACCTGCACGGCACCAGCGTCCTGCCAGCGATGATGGTCGAACAGGTGGAGGTCACCGGTCGACGCCAGCGTCTGTGGCTCGACGGCGACGGACGTACCCGGCGTATCGAATTGGAAGACCTGGACAACGAACCCGGTCGCTTCCTTGAAATCATGCGCTGTGAATTCGATGCCCTGGGCCGGCAGATACGCCGGACAACCCAGGACTGGTTGTCCAAGGATTCGCCTGTTCCGCTGTCCCTGACCACCACCACCGTCTTCGACGACTGGGGCCAAGCCACCCTTACCATCGACGCCCAAGGCATATACACACATACGGTCCAGGACCCAATCACTCGTCGCTGCGAGCAATGGCAAGCTGCGGGCGGACTCTCCAGCCCTCGGAATGTGACCCTGAAAAACCTCGCGGGCAGCCCCATCGAAGAGCAGCGCTACGATTGCGAAAACAAACTAGCCCGTACATTGAAGTGGGTGCGCGATGGCCTGGACAGGGTAGTCGAAGAGCGGCTCAGCGTACCGAACATGTCCACTACCGTTACCCGCTACCGATATGACCACTATTCGCGGGTCATCGAAAAAGTCTTGGAAGATGGCACTACCCTCGCGTGGCAATTCGCGCCCCACAGCGATGGACAGCATCCCGAATTGATTACCACCACTGCCCCTGCGCAGGAGGAACAACGATGAACGCCATCACCTTGGGGCGGCAGACTTTCGACGGCCTGGGCCGCCAGCGCTCGGTCGAAGTGGCCGGGCGCCCCACCCACTACCACTACCGCCCGGGCCAGTTGCCTCCCCACGCCAATACGCTTGCCGATGGAAGGCGCGTGGACTTCGCCTACGAACCACAACTGCATGACGTGCTGCTGTCTTCCACTGCCGAGGGCGGCCACAGCGAACAACTGCATTATCACCCTCGCCTGGGTCATCCCACCGAGGCCAGTGGTGCCCTGGGGACGCTGAAGTGGAGCTTCTCACCCGCCGGCTTGCCGCAGCAGGAGTCCTGGGTCATCGAGGGCGCCGAGTACAGTACCCTTTGGCATACATCGTTGGGCGGCAGGCCACTGGGTTTCGTGGACGCCTACGGCACCAAACAACAACGCCATTACGATGCATTCGGCAGGCTCGCGCAAATCATCGCAGGCAAGGTCAGTACGCGCATCACCTATGACGCCCTTTCGCGTGTGAACCAAGTCACCACTCAAGATCAAGACGCCCGCGTTCTGGTCAGGCAACTGACCTACGATGCCATGGGGCGAGAAGCCAGCAGCACCTTCACCCTGACCGAAAACGGTGCAACTCGGACCTTCACCCAAACCCTCGGCTACAACACACTCGATCAGCTCATCCGACGTACTGGCAATGACGGCCAGCAAAAGGCTGACGAGCGCTTCGCCTACGATTCGCGAGGCCGCTTGGTGCGCTTTACCGCGAACACCAATGCCGCACCACGGGATCCGTTCGGCAACGCCATCGTCGAACAACGCTTTGTCTTCAATGAGCGCGACGGCTATCGACAAGTCACCAGCCGTTTCAACGACGGCAGCGAAGATGTCGCCCACTTCCACTACGCAGCCGATGACCCCTGCCAGATCGTGGCGATCGATCATAGCCACTCCAGCTGGCCAGCGCGGATCGAGCTGACCTACGACGCCCACGGACGCGTCATCGCCGACAGCCTGGGGCGCAAGCTCACGTGGGACGCCCACGAACGTCTGCAACGCGTCGAATATGAGGGCAGGACGTGCGAGTACCGCTACACCCCGAATGGCCAACTACGCGACCGAATTATCGATGGCACGCTCAACCGCAGCTTCTTCAGCGGCAAGCAACTGACCCATGAGCACCAGGGAAACACCACACTTGAGGTGATGGGCGACGGCAGCACTCTGTTCGCGGTGAGCGCGATCACCGAAGGTGTACGCCAGACAACGTTGCTAGGCTGCGACGGCCAAGGCTCGATACGCATCAAAGCCGGCGCCCAGGCGCACATGCTGCAATACACCCCACATGGCAGCGAACAGGGCAACGACCAGCTACAGCCGTTCGGGTATGCAGGAGAACGCCGTGAACCACTGACCGGCTGGTACATCGCCGCAGGCTATCGGCCCTACGACCCCTTGTTGATGTGTTTCCTCGCGCCCGACAGCGAAAGCCCGTTCGGTCATGGCGATATCAATGCCTACACCTACTGTGGCGGCGACCCGGTCAACCGCATCGACCCAGATGGGCACAGCTGGCAGACCTGGGTCATGGCCGGCATTGGTCTGGCGGTCGGAGCACTGGCAACGGTCGCCAGCTTTGGCGCCGCCGGCGCCGCGCTTGCCGCGAGCGGTATGCTCAGCGCAAGCGGCGCACTGTCCGTGGCGACGGCGACGCTCAACATCGTGTCCATGGGCACGGGAGCGGCAGCGATGGCCATGCAAGCGCAAGGCAAGAATGAGCAAGCCGCCAACGTGCTCGGCTGGATATCTTTAGGCACAGGGGTATCCAGTCTTGCAACGGGGGGCTTGGCACGGATGGCTGGAAAATGCGTCAGCACACTCAAGCGCAGCAATGCACTGAGAAAGCCCGCAGCTCACGCCCCCAAGACCCCTCAGCATTCAATTGACGTCATGTTCAGAAGCCCCAGAACCAACCAAGCAGAGGTCGTCTGGTACGACGATGCATGGGGCAGAGGGATAAAAGCTTTTGAAACACATGGGGGCAAGAACGGTATCTTGATGAATGCGGCCGGCCAATACGAAGACGCAGCACGCATCGCGCTGCGCGAAATAGCCCCGCGCCTGGCCCATACGCCAGCTGGCGAGCCCATCGTCCTGCTGGCCTGCTGGGGCGGGAAAAGCGGCGCGGCGCAACGAATCGCCGATGTGCTGCAACGCCCGGTTTATGGCACCGACAAGATCACTTACGTCCCAGGTGTAAGCCGTATGGACAGGCTGGACGTCGGCAATCTCTGGTCGACCGTGCCCATGCAGAAGATCTCTAGATACCGTCGATTGCTAGGAGCCAAAGGTCCGTACGACTTCGACAGTACCCTGGAGCCGGCAACTGGACGAATGTACTTCCCATCATGAGGCCTCTACCTGTAGACACACCGTCAGGCAGATCATATCGGTAGCGCCTTGAGCCAGAACGACATGATCTTGTCGCTGCTTTCCTGCTCGTCCCGATCGCGCCAGGCACGACGGGTACGCAATGAAGGGTCCTGCAGGAAGCCGCGGTTACGCCAGAAACCGTGCAATGGTTTGTAATTGGCAGGCCGCAGCGGGTGTATGCCTGGGCGCTCGACAACGCAGAACGCGCAGTAATCGAACCCGGCCAACTTGTGTGCATACGATTCGCGCTCGATGAAAAAGCGCACGCCCAGGCCCTGACTGCGATAAGCAGGTAGCAACACCGAGCCACCAAAGTAGTACACCGACGTCGGATCACGTCCCTGGGCAAGGAACGGTTGCTGGAAGAGAGGCGTCTCGTCTGTCAGCGGCAGGCCGGTGGAGGCACCTACTAATTGGCCACCGTCCAATGCCACCACCATCAGGCTGCGACCAGAATCGGCGTAGGTGGCCAAGTGATTCGTCTCATGCTCCAGCGAACCGTCATAGAGGTAGGGATACTCGCGAAACACCGTCAGGCGCAAGCGCGCAAGCTCATCGATATAAGGCGCAATCGCCGCGCCATGCAGCAAGCGTATTTCCATGGGGAAGCAGTCGTCTGGTCGCGGTGGATAACGCGCTCGGGCAAGCCGGCCTGAGGGGAAACCCTACCATCGGCATCGCAACCTGCCGTTGTCCCTGCGCGACAGGTGCTTCTCCAGGACCGCTACCGACAGCCTGCTCACGACCTTACTGAATGCGCGTCCCAAGCACCTTGAGAAACGCCGCAAGCCACGCCGGATGAGCAGGCCAGGCCGGCGCCGTCACCAGGTTGCCGTCCACATGGGCCTGGTCCACCGCGATATCGATGAACCGTCCGCCCGCCAGCCGTACCTCGGGCGCACAGGCGGGATAAGCGCTGCACTCACGCCCTTCGAGCACACCTGCCGCCGCCAGCAACTGCGCCCCATGGCACACCGCCGCGATCGGCTTGCCGGCCAGGTCGAACGCCTTGACCAGCTCCAGCACCTTGTCGTTCAGGCGCAGGTATTCCGGCGCACGCCCACCGGGGATCAGCAACGCGTCATAGCTCTCGGCCCGCACCTGAACGAAGTCGTAGTTCAACGCGAAGTTGTGCCCGGGCTTCTCGCTGTAGGTCTGCTCGCCTTCGAAATCGTGAATCGCCGTGCGCACCGTCTGCCCGGCGATCTTCTCCGGGCACACGGCATGGACGGTATGGCCGACCATGGCCAGGGCCTGGAACGGCACCATCACTTCGTAGTCCTCCACATAGTCACCCACCAGCATGAGAATCTTCTTCGCCGTCATCGCATCCACTCCATCGGTTGTCTGGGAACAGTTCCAGCACGATAGTCTGCTTTGCGTGACGGCGATATACGTCGCTAGTCGCGGCGATCCAGCAGATTGGCCACCAGCCGGTCCAGCCAGCCCCACAGGCGCTGTTGCACCCGACGCCACAGTGGACGGGCATGCCAGCGCGCCAGGTCGACCTCCAGGCTCTGGGCGAAATCGCGCTCGAAGCTGGCGGCGACAGCAGCACTCAGCGGTGGATCGATGGCTTCGACGTTGGCCTCGAGGTTGAAGCGCAGGTTCCAGTGATCGAAGTTGCAGGAGCCGACGCTGACCCAGTCGTCCACCAGCACCATCTTCAGGTGCAGGAAGCATGGCTGGTATTCGAATATCCGCACCCCGGCACGCAGCAGCCTTGGGTAATAGCGGTGCCCGGCATAGCGTACCGCCGGGTGGTCGGTGCGCGGGCCGGTGAGCAGCAGGCGCACGTCGATGCCCTTCTGCGCGGCACGACGCAGCGAGCGCCGCACGCTGAAGGTCGGCAGGAAATAGGGCGTGGCCAGCCAGATGCGCCGCTGGCCGCTGTTCAGCGCGCGCACCAGCGCATGCAGGATGTCCTTGTGCTGGCGGGCGTCGGCATAGGCCACCCGGCCCATGCCCTGGCCCTGCGCCGGCACCTGGGGCAGGCGCGGCAGGCCGAAGCCCTCAGGCGGGCGCCAGGCGGTGCGGCGCTGGTTGGCGTGCCACTGGCGGTCGAACAAGAGTTGCCAGTCGGTGACGATCGGCCCCTCCATGCGCACCATCACCTCGTGCCACTCGCTGGTGTCGGCATCCGGTGTCCAGAACTCGTCGGTGACCCCGGTACCGCCGACCACCGCCCAACGTTCGTCCACCAGCAACAGCTTGCGATGATCGCGATAGAGGTTGCGCAAGCCCCGGCGCCAGCGCAGGCGGTTGTACCAGCGCAGCTGGACACCCGCCGCCAGCAGGCGCTCGCGCAACGACACGGTAAAGGCCAGCGAACCGTAGTCGTCGAACAGGCAGCGTACCCGCACGCCGCGCCGAGCCGCCTGCTCCAGGGCGTCGACCACAGCCTCGGCGCAGGCGCCGGCCTCGACCAGGTAAAGCTCCAGGTCGACCTGGAACTCGGCACGCACGATCGCCAGGAGCATGCGCGGGAAGAACTCGGGGCCGTCGATCAGCAGTTCGAACTGGTTGCCATCCCGCCAGGGGAAGACCGGCCCCGGCATGTCAGCGGGCGGTGAAGATCAGCACCGCGCTCACCGGCACCGAGGGGTTGATCGACTTGAGCCCGGCCAGCTTGCGCAGGTTTTCCAGGCCCGGCAGCAGTCCGAACGCCGAGGCGCGCAGGATCAGCGGCTCCAGCGTCACCACCTGGAAACGCCGCTCGTCCAGGCGTGTGGCCAGCAGCAGGGTGTTGTAGCTGCGGGTCTGGCCGTGCAGGGTCACGCTCACCGGCAAGCGCAGTTCCAGCTGCGCGCCGTTGGCCAGGTCGTTGATCGGGCGCAGGTCGATCTGTGCCTGCACCGTGGCCTCGGGGAACTGCTCGAAGGCGAACAGGCTGTCGCGCATGCGCTCGTCACGCAGTGGGATGCCGCTGCTGATCGAGTCCATCTCGATGCTGACCTCGGCCGCGCCCTTGCGGTCGACCTTGCCATGCAGCACCAGGAAACGGTTGACCTCGGCGATATTGCCATTCTTGCCGGTGACGAAGGACAGGCGCGAGGACTCGCCATCCAGGTGCCAGTTGGCATGGGCGGGCAGGCACAGGGCGAGCAGGAGGGCGGGCAGCAGGCGGGACGGCTTGAACATGTGAAATCCTGTGAATCAAGGCCGTCAACCTTACCTGCACGGTTTCACGGCAGCAAGCGGCAGCCTTCGCGGTTGCCCTGCCAGGCCGCCTGGTTGCGCCGACCTAGGCCCTCGGCGGTGACCAGACGCCGGGAGCTGTCCTCTTCCAGCAGGCCCAAGGGCAGGTACTGGCGCACATAGCCCCGGCAATAGGCCTCAGCGAAACCCATCACGAACCGGCACGAGCAGTACTCTTTCGCCGAGTAGGCCGAAAGGATATCCGGGAAGTCCGCCAACGCCTGGCGCTCGTGCCAGCCCCAGGCCGACAGGGCCAGTACCAGCAGAAGCACGACCCGCTTCATGCCCCCTCCCCGGCGACGGCCGCCAGCACCCGCTTGAGCAGTTCGTTGTGGCTGAAGCTGCCATCGCGGTCATCGGCGTAGCGCACGATCACCAGCTTTTGCGTGGGCAGCACATAGAGCGCCTGGCCCCAGTGGCCGAGTGCGGCGAACGTGTTGCTCGGCGCATCCGGCCACGGCACCGGCTGGCCGGGCAATGACTGGTTGAGCCACCAGTGCCCGCCGGGGTTGGCTTCACCCGGCACAGGCTGCGCGGCGCTGAACAAGGTGCGGTTGAACGCCACCCACTCGGCCGGCAGCAACTGTTGCTCGCGCCAATGCCCGTCACGCTGCATCAACAGGCCGATGCGCGCCAGATCGCGCGCACTGAGATAGAGGTACGAGGAACCTACATAAGTGCCCTCGCCATCACGCTCCCAGACCGCACTGTCGATCCCAAGTGGGGTGAACAGGGCTTGCCAGGGATAGTCCGCATAGCGCTCAGGTGCGAGCATGCCGCGCAGGCTGGCGGCCAGCAGGTTGCTGTCACCGCTTGAGTAGACGAACTGCGTGCCAGGCGCACTGGCAGCGGGCCTGGATGCCGTGTAGGCGGCCATGTCGGTGCGGCCACGGGTGTAGAGCATGGCCACCACCGACGACTTCAATGGCGCATATTCGTAATCTTCCTGCCAGGCCAGGCCACTGGCCCAGTGCAGCAAGTCGGCCAGGCGCAGTCCGGCATGCCGCTGCAGGGCCGGGTAGTAGCGGGCAGCCGGGTCATCAAGCCTGAATCGCCCCTCGCCGTAAGCCACGCCCATGACCGTGGCCAGCACGCTCTTGCTCACCGACCAGGTCAGGTGGGGTGTGTCGACACGGGTCGGCTCGGCGTAGCGTTCATGGAGAATGCGCCCGTCGCGGATGATCAACAACGCATCGGTGCGAATGCCACCGCGCACGGCATCGCGTGGCGCGAAGGCGTAGGTGTCTACGGCTTGCCAGTCGATGAGCGTGTTGTCGACCGGCCACTGCGCCGCGGGCCAGTCTTCGGCCCTGGCTGAAGCTACAGCCAGGGCACAGGCAAGGAACAGTGACTTCATGGGAGGCCTGTGTGGGGGCTCAAAGACCATCGAGCGTCTCAGGCTTTCATGACAGTCCAGCGGCAGCCCAGGCCTTGGCCAGGCGCTTGTCACGGGCGGCGCCGGCCAGCGCCAGCACGCCCTGGTCACGTTGCCACAACTGCGTCCAGTGCGCCGGCCCGGCGGCGAGCGCCTGCTCGATCTCGCCCCGCAAGCCCTGGAACTGGGCAAACAGGCCCCCCAGCAGCAAATGGCAGGCCACGCTGTCCGGGCATTGACGACTGCCCTCGGCGCACCCGGCGAGCAGGCCGATCAGTTTCAGACGGAGTGGCTGCGGCCAGGCGCACTCCTGGGCAACGCCATGCAGCCAAGCCACCAGCGCGGCGAGCACATACAGGTCTTCGAGGGAGCGGAACGGCTTGACGTAGGCATCCCAGCCATCGCCGGCGAGCAACTCGCACGCGGCGTCCTTGAGCTGCAGGCGGCCATGGCCGACCTCGGGCATCAACGGCAGGGTCGGCAAGGCTTCAAGGTTGACCCCCGGCTCGCCCGGATAGACCACCGCCAGTTGCAAGCGCGGCGCCTCATCCGCGCCTTCGTGGCGCGCGGCCACCAGCAGCCATTCAGCGTCCAGCCCGGCGGTGACGAAGTCCTTGCTGCCGGTCAGGCGCAGGCCGTCCAGGCGGGTGTGCATGTCCGCCGGGCGCACGCTGCGCCGCTCGGTGGCACACAGCGCCCCCAAGCTGGCCGGTGCGCTGGGCCACAGCACCCGCAGTGCCGCCTGGTAGCCGAGCAGGAAGGCCAGACCGGGCGTGGCCATGGCACGCCCGCCCAATACCGCCAGCTCGAACGGCGCCACCGCCCCCAGGCGCTCGAGCACCGCCGCATAGGTTTCGCCCAGGGTCGCCGCCAGCGGGTGGCGCAGGGGATCGTTGAGTCGTTGCAACCAGGCCATCGCAAGCTCCTTTGAGGGGTGTCACGCAAGCATCACCAAAGATTCACGGGGGTGACACCGGGCGTACCTAGGCTGACTTTGCACAACAAAGCCGACCGGCCGCAACCCTTTGGCTGGCTTATGGAGACTCGCAATGACTCGGATCGCTCGCTCTGGCGACAACAGCACTGAACGCCGTCTGCAAGCCGAGCGCCTGGTCGGCGCCGTGGCCCTGCAGGAAGCACAGGCCCTGCGCTTCAAGGTGTTCAGCGCCGAATTCAAGGCCAAGCTCAAGGGCGCCGAACACGGGCTGGACATGGACGACTACGACATCCACTGCCGCCACATCGGCGTGCGCGACCTGGCCACCGGCCAGCTGGTTGCCACCACCCGCCTGCTCGACCACCAGGCCGCCAGCAGCCTGGGCCGCTTCTACAGCGAAGAGGAGTTCAGCCTGCACGGCCTGTTGCAGCTGCAGGGGCCGATCCTCGAGCTGGGCCGCACCTGCGTCGACCCGGCCTACCGCAACGGCGGCACCATCGCCGTGCTCTGGAGCGAACTGGCCGAAGTGCTCAACGAGGGCCGCTACAGTTACCTGATGGGCTGTGCCAGCATCCCCATGCAGGACGGCGGCGTGCAGGCCCACGCCATCATGCAGCGCCTGCGTGAACGCTACCTGTGCACCGAGCACCTGCGTGCCGAACCGAAGAAGCCGCTGCCCAGCCTGCCGCTGCCGAACAACGTCATCGCCGAAATGCCCCCGCTGCTCAAGGCCTACATGCGCCTGGGCGCGAAGATCTGCGGCGAGCCGTGCTGGGACGAGGATTTTCAGGTTGCCGACGTGTTCATCCTGCTCAAGCGCGACGACCTCTGCCCGCGCTACGCCCGTCACTTCAAGGCGGCGGTCTGATGCGGCGCCTGCGGGCCGCTGCCCGCCTGCTGCGGCTGTTTCTGGTGCTGACCCTGGGGCTGGCCATGGCCTGCGTCATCGCCCTGGGCGAGCGTCTGGGGCTGAACGCCCCGATAGAACAGCGCCAACGCTGGACACGGCTGTTCATGAGGTATCTGGTCGCCGCCCTGCCCTTCGACGTGCAGGTCAGGGGCAAGCTGCCGCAACAACCGATGCTGTGGGTCTGCAACCATGTGTCGTGGACCGACATCCCGCTGCTGGGCATGCTCACCCCGCTGTCGTTCCTGTCCAAGGCCGAGGTACGCCACTGGCCGCTGGCCGGCTGGCTGGCCGAGAAGGCCGGGACACTGTTCATTCGTCGCGGCGGCGGCGATGCACAACGTCTGCGCGAGCAGATCAGCGAGCAACTGGGCAAACAACGCCCCCTGTTGATCTTCCCCGAAGGCACCACCACGGACGGTCGCAGCCTGCGCACCTTCCATGGGCGCCTGCTGGCCGGGGCGATCGACCAGGTCACGCCGCTACAGCCTGTGGCAATCCAGTATCTGCGCGCGGGCCAGACCGATCCGATCGCGCCGTTCATTGGCGAGGACGACCTGGTTTCCCACTTGATGCGGCTGTTCGCGCAGGACCGCGGACAAGTGCTGATCCACCTGTTGCCGCCAATCGGCAGCGCGGGCAAGGAACGCGCGGTACTGGCTTTCGAAGCGCAACAGGCGGTCCATCTTGCGCTGTTCGGCGTAGAGAATGTCGAGGTGGCACCGAGGCGACAGGCTCGGGCAGCCTGAATCCGCGATTGCGGACTCAAGCCGATTGCTGTGCCTGGGCAAATGCCTGCAACTGCGGATAGAACTCGCGAAAGTCCGCCAACAACGGCTCGTACAACCGCTCCAGTTCCACCATCACCCCTGCCATCCCCTCAGGCCGCGACAGGCGCCGGGCAATCCCGGCAAACACCTGCTCCAGGGTAGCGAAATCGCCATACGCTCCCAGCCAGTCGTCGGCCGCCATCAACGGCGCAATGCGCGCCAACCGGCCCGGCAACTCCGGCTCGGCGAGCAATACCTTGTAGAAGTCATCGGTGAACCGCGCCAGCGGCTGCTCGGCATACGCCGCCCAATGCCGCGCCAGGCAGTGGTCGAAGAACACATCCAGGACGATCCCGGCGAACCGCCGCCGCTCGCGCGGGAAACGCGCCAGCGCCGCCAGCACCAGCGGGTGGCTGTCGGTGTAGCGGTCGATGTGTCGGTGCAGCCGAATCGAAGCCTCCAGCGCAGGCGGGAAGCGCCCCGCGAGCTCGCCCTTGACGAAATCGCCATACAGGCTGCCAAGCAGTTGCTGCGGCGCGGGGCCGCCCAGATGAAGGTGCGCGAGATAGTTCATGGCGCCAGTCTAGCACCGCTGTCAGCTATATCGTCACAAGACGATATAGCTAATGCTACCGACCTTAGGATCACTTCATATTTGTATATCGCGATGCAGCGATTTATATTTCGATCCATCGCGATATACCGCTACACGCCACGAGCCCAACCATGCCCCTCGATCTCGACGAAATAATAAAAGCCCTGGCCCATCCGGTTCGGCGCGACATCCTCAACTGGCTGAAAGACCCGGCCGCGCAGTTCCCCGACCAGCACCACAGCACCGAGCACGGTGTGTGTGCCGGGCAGATCGACCAACGCTGCGGCCTGTCGCAATCGACCGTGTCCGCCCACCTGGCCACCTTGCAGCGCGCAGGCCTGATCAGCAGCCAGAAGATCGGCCAGTGGCATTTCTTCAAACGCAACGAGGCGACCATCAAGGCGTTCCTCGAGCACATGAGCCAAGAGCTCTGACCTGATCCAAGCGAGGCTTTGCACATGACGACGTTGTTCGACCCGATCACACTGGGCGACCTCGAGCTGCCCAACCGCATCATCATGGCCCCACTGACCCGTTGCCGCGCCGACGAAGGCCGCGTGCCCAATGCGCTGATGGCCGAGTACTACGTGCAACGCGCCAGCGCCGGGCTGATCCTCAGCGAGGCGACCTCGGTCACGCCGATGGGCGTCGGCTACCCCGACACCCCCGGTATCTGGAGCGACCGGCAGGTGCGCGGCTGGCACAACGTGACCAAGGCCATCCATGGCGCAGGTGGGCGCATCTTCCTGCAATTGTGGCACGTCGGGCGCATCTCCCACCCGTCCTACCTCAATGGCGAACTGCCAGTGGCCCCCAGCGCGATCCAGCCCAAGGGCCATGTCAGCCTGGTGCGCCCGCTCAGTGACTACCCGACCCCGCGCGCGCTGGAAACCGAAGAGATCGCCGACATCGTCGAGGCCTACCGCAGCGGCGCCGAGAACGCCAAGGCCGCCGGCTTCGACGGCGTGGAGATCCACGGCGCCAACGGCTACCTGCTCGACCAGTTCCTGCAGAGCAGCACCAACCAGCGCACAGACCGTTATGGCGGCTCGCTGGAGAACCGCGCGCGGTTACTGCTGGAAGTGACCGATGCCGCCATCGAGGTATGGGGCCCGGGCCGTGTGGGTGTGCACCTGGCACCACGGGCCGATGCCCATGACATGGGCGACGCCGACCGTGCCGAGACATTCACCTATGTGGCCCGGGAGCTGGGAAAACGCGGCATCGCCTTCATCTGCTCGCGGGAGAAAGAGGCTGACGACAGCATCGGTCCGCTGATCAAGGCAGCGTTCGGCGGCCCCTACATCGTCAACGAGCGCTTTGACAAGGCCGGCGCCAATGCTGCCCTGGCCAGCGGCAAAGCCGATGCCGTGGCCTTCGGCATTCCGTTCATCGCCAACCCCGACCTGCCAGCGCGCCTGGCCGCCGATGCACCGCTCAATGCGCCGCATCCGGAGACGTTCTATGGCAAAGGCCCGGTCGGGTATATCGACTACCCGCGGATGTAAGCGAATGCTGAGCCTGTAGAATCGGGCTCCAGCAAGTGGATGCCGGCGGGCGATCAGAAGTTGTAGCGCAACCCCAGGTTGACCCCGTACGGCTGCTCGATATGCTCGCCATTGCTGTACTGGAACTCGCCGTGCAGCTGCAGCACTTCCGAGACCTGCGCCACCAGGCCCACGGCCACCTCGCCACGGGTGCCGGAGAGGTCGTTGGTGAAGTGGTTGTCGTTGACCTTGACCTTGTTGCTGTTGATGAACTCGTGGGCCGCCGCGACCTTCAGGTACGGTTGCAGGACGCTGCCGTTGTCCAGCGCCAGGCTGCGCCCGACCTGCGCACCGACCTTGCCGAGCAACGAGTTGGCGCCATCGCTCTCGGCCCGCAGGCCGTTGTCCAGGGTGTAGCTGTCGCCATCGACCCACAAAGCGGACAGCTGGGTGAACGGTTCGACATACCAGCCATCATCCAGCTTGAAGTGCCGGCCAACCTCAACCGAGGCCCCGAGGCCGTCGTTGTGATACTCGCCCTTGGTCTTGCGGCCATCGCTCATCACCACATCGTTGCGGTTACGCAAGCGGTTGTACTTGAGCACCGCGTCGATGTAGTAACCACTGTCGGTCATCCAGGTGCTGTAGGCGCCGACATAGTAGCTTTTGATCTTGCCGGAAGAGCCGAGGCTGTAATCCAGGTTCGACTCGCTGTAACCGCCCATCACCCCGAGCAACCAACGGCCATCGTAGCCAGGCAAGGCGCCGTCGGCGCCGAAGCTCACACCGTTCTGGTCCTGCTGGTAGGCCACGGCGCTGCCCGCCGACAGGTTGTAGCGGTTGCCATAGCTGCGCATCCACAAGCCCTGGCCCTGGCCCAGGCGCAGTTCGCCCATGCGGCTGCGCAGCGACGACAGTTCACCATACCAAACGGTCGGCGCGGCGCTGAACATGCCCAGCACCGCATGGGCGCTCGGAGTCAGCACGTTGCCGGGCTTCTGCTTCAGGTACCAGTTGTCCTCGCCGTCGCCTTTTTCCAAGGTGTAGAGGAAGGTGCCGAAATCGATATCGTGCAACAGGCCGAAGGTGGCGTCGCCCCCACCGGTCTCGATGATGCGATGCGGCGCCTGCCCTTCCACCGGATCGACACCGGTGCTGGCAATGCTCAGTTGATGATTGCCCTCTGCCGCACCAGTGACTTTCAGCATGTCGCCGGTGCCGCTGGCCAGGTCGATGTCCATCACGAAGATGCCCGAGCCCTTGAGGTTGTCTACCGTCAGGGTCTTGAAGCCAGTCATTGTGTCCCGGTCGGTGAAATCGACCGTGCCATTGTCGAGCGTCAGGTCGCCAACCTCGCCATCCTTGGTCAGGATCCAGCGGCCACCGCTCTCCAGGGCCAGGCTCTGGACATTGACCAGGTTACCCCTGAGCGAGGCATTGTTGCGCAGTACCAGGTTGGCGCTGCTGGTGCCATCGACCACCACGTCGCCGGACAACTGACTGTTATCGGCCGTGAAGTC
The DNA here is from genome assembly GCF_050586565.1 of Pseudomonas sp. WC1. Classification (NCBI taxonomy): domain Bacteria; kingdom Pseudomonadati; phylum Pseudomonadota; class Gammaproteobacteria; order Pseudomonadales; family Pseudomonadaceae; genus Pseudomonas; species Pseudomonas sp. WC1. The sequence goes on along the minus strand of NZ_JBOBDQ010000016.1, from coordinate 58,762 downwards.
AGTGCTCATGCCTCTGGTGACCTCAAGGATCGTGCCGTTGCCACCTACCAACTCGCTGCCGTTGCTTACCTCGATGGTTGCCGTGCCGGTGGTCCCGTCGCTGGCAGCCCGAACCAATATGGCGCTTCCGGTTTCACTCATGACCTTGGAACCATCCAGCTTCACCTGCGAGCCGCCACCTCCGTCGGCGGCCAGGTCCTGGGTTACATTCAGGCCATTGGTCTTACCGCTGATGACGCTACCGCCAGAGGCGATCAGGGTTGAGCCATTGAGGTAGGCGCCCATTCGTCGGGTGCCAGTCAATGAGCTGCCTATGAGCTCAAGCACGCTACCTTGGCTGAGTGCCGCGCCGCTGCCGCCACTGATCGTGCTGCCCTTGGCGACAATGGTGGAGGTAGTGCTCGCACTGACCCCGTAGCCGGACGTTCCGCCGGTGACCGTCGCCCCGTCAAGTGACGCCTGGGTACCTTCGCGCATTGCAATGCCCACCCCCGCACCGGATGTCGTTACCTGCCCACCGTTCACTGTGACCGTCGAACCGCTCAACGCGGTGATCCCCTTAGTACTACCACTGGCCGTGATCAGCAGGTTCGATCCATTTCTCAGGGTGTAATTGTCCGAGACGGGCGTGCTGACCGTTTCATCCTGGCCATCGAGGTCCTTCGCCTCGGCCAGCCCCGTCCCGGCCATGGCACTGAACAGGCCCACCGCAACGCTCAAGGGCATGGCAGAAATCATCGATTTCACATTGCTCTCCTGTTTCAACTCGTTAACCGAGCGGTGGGCAGTCGCAAGACCTGGGCACCGCCAGAAAGGAGCGCGCAGTGTCGGCAAGAAGCCAATAAACTTCTGTAGGACTTTTCTTTACTTGAGAGAAATGCGCCGTATTTTCCTAATCAGGCTGGAAGCTCGAGACGGGTGAAAACTGCCTGGTTTCAGGCTTGCTTGCATCCACGAGGAAGGAGTAGTTGGCAAGTACGGTTTTTCTGCTGTCGGCCTCGGCCCAAGACGGGTCGACGAGGACCTTGAAGTACCGACCGTCCTGGTAGACCTTGACGGTTGCCCGCCTGAGCTCACCGCCTTCAGCCTGCCAATGAAGATCGACTTGGTCCCCGTCCTTGATGCGGTCATAACGCAGGGAGAACTTGGGTGTATCACCGCCATACGACATGTAGTCCGGCGCCTGCAGATCGTCGCGATCCTGCTGCCTCACGTTTAGAGCGAGTACATCGGAATACTCTTCGTCCCCACCTTTAGCCGGCCTGACCAGGTAACTGACCGACACGGTCTTGCCGATGAAGGCCATCAGCACGCCAATGGGCACTTCGAAAACCAGATCGCCCGGTGTTACGACCCTCTTCCAGGGTGACTGATAGGTGAAGGCGACGCGTGCCCAAACACCGCGCTCTTCCTCCTCACCCACCCAGCGAACGGCAATCTCTTGGTCATTGTTCATACTGGAGTATCGGGCCACGGTGACCTTCACATGGGTTGCATCGAGGAAGTCCTTATGAAAATCCAACTGGTCCTTGTCCTCACCGGATGCCTTCTCGACTTCCGGTCGGCGCAATACATTGGGCACTCGCCAGCCGTTTGTCGGTGAACGGGAACTCGCCCCGCCCGCAGTGACCAATGTGTAGAACAGCTTCAGACTGCCGCCCCGTAATGCTTCGACCCTCTCCTTGAACACCACATGCTCGACGGCGCCTACACCATCGACCACCAACGTCCATTGGCCGTTGTCTGGCTTGCCTGCGCTGTTGGTCCCCCTCCACTCGAGCAACAGATGATCACCTGCCACCATGTGCTTGTAGGGTTGAATTTTCACAGTGGCACCCTTTCTGGGCACGTCCTGGGGATCAAGCCATCTCCCCTCGGCCTCGACGATCTCCGGCTTCTCAAGAGAAAATGCACCGGCAATCTTGACCGTATAGGTGTCAGAGGTGCGCCAGGGCGAGCCGCTGATACGATAAAGCACCGTGGCGCTGCCCTGCAGCGCCTGCGCCGCGTGGCTGTTGTCTAGCGTGAACGCCAGATCTTCCGCGAGATCGTCTGCCTCCAGCTTTTCGATTCCGTCGAAGACCGGAGGCAGTGACGAACCATTGGCAGTCAACCCAACCCAGATCAACTCCAGCGTCTTGCCAAGCCAGGCGGGCTCAGGTGTGACGATGACCTTGACAGGGGCACCGTCCAGCGCATTGAAGTCGAGCTCATCGCGTTCATTGACGCCCTCAACCCTAGGCGCAGGTAGCGTCTGGGTCAGGCGCAGGGCCAGCGAATTATGGGCAAGCGAGACCACGGACTCATTGCCTGCCAGGTCTTGCACTTGGTAGGTGAAGCGGATCGGTATGCTGTCGAACAAGGCCTGCAAGTTCGTCAACGATATCGTGACCTCGGTGGGATCAGTCTCGCTCTCGACCTTGAACGGGCCTTCGGTCACCGATACGACGCCGTCGGTGATGGTGAGGGTGATCTGATCACCCAACTGCCGACCGTCGTAACCACTGACACTTATCGTAAGCTTGCCACCGACGAAATCGGACTCTAGGATGTGCCCTCGCTCCTCAACGTCGGCAGGAAATACCACCTTGCCCAGAGCCCCTTCCGAGCCGCCTGGTGCCTGCCTGTCGATGCGCACGTAAAAAGAGTTCTTGGCGAATTCCCAATCATCACTGCCGACCTGCTTGGCCCCGTAGCCAAGCAGGAATCGCTCGTCCTGGCCTTCGGTGACGCTGTCCCAGTAACTGGGGGGGATAGCGAGCATGAAATCGGGGCCGGGTTCGCCAGGAGGATTCGCTTCCTCCTCAGTGACAACATGATAGGCCCCCGCTACACCCTCAAGGTTAACGTCATCCCATATCAAGGCGATGACGACCCCTTCGCCGATGTGCTGCCACCAAGGCACTTTCACCGTTAGGGCCTGGCCCTGCCGTTCGACAGGCAGGAGTTCGGCGTTTCCCTTACCGTCGTCGCGCAAATCGACAACCAGATCCGGGAGTGCGAGCGTCCCGGTGACTTCAGTAGATCCTGCCATGCGCTCACCCTCCACGGGTCGTGGTTTCTTGGCTTGTCGAGGCGACAATCAATTGCCGTTTCAGCGTCACTTCCGGGCGCTGGCACGCAACCCAGGGAACGGGCAGGAGTCTTCGCCTACGTTTCTGATCGATACAAAGACGCGCTTGTGGCCGGATCGTTTGCTCCCAATCGAGTTGGTCGCCGTATATTCAACCGTCGCGCTACCCAGGCAGACCTTGTACGCCCACTCCTCATCGACCGTGGCAGTGATCTCCCCAAGCCTCACATCATCGACACTGAGCTCTCGCATAGGGAGATCCTTTGTAGCCCCTGGGATCGGATTGCCTTCGGCACCCACCCTCCCGTCATCCGCCTTGAGATGGATCTGGATCGTGTCGCCCTGATTTGCTGTGCTAAACAGTTTGATGCGAATCGGCAGGCCATTCTTGGCATGGGTTCGATCGATCGAGTCTTGGGAATTGAGGCGAGTGAATTCAAGGACATCAAGATCAGCACCACCGCCTGGCAGGTCTCCGGGGCGAATGACCTTGACCGCTTTGAAGGGCGGGAACGCAGGGTTGTTGTCAGGAGCCGAGTTGAACAGCCGGGTGACAGTGTTGGTCATGGGTACCTGGCCACTCGGTTGACTCGCCAACCATGTCGGCAATATATTACGGGTAACATCTGCCGCTGCGCCTGCTTCGGCAGCACTCACCGGATCAAGATCAAAGACGTTGATGAAGTTGTTATCGCCATCAACCGCATCCCCCCAGACAAATTGGAGCACGTCGTCCTTCGCCAGCAGAGGGTCACCATTCTGGTCGGTCCAGGGGATGGTCAACACCGCCCCCTGCAAGACATCCTCCGGCGTCAGGTCATCGACATTTCCGCTGGCATTACCTGTGATGGTCGGTTGTTTCAGATTACCGTGCCCCGGAATCTCCGGATCAGGGTCAGGCCCGCCAGGCAGTCGCAGGTCGACATTGACCACGTTCGGCGTTGCCGTCTCGGCGATCTTGGAGCCTGCGCGCCACAGCTGATAGCCGACGTTGACCGCACCGTTTTGCGGGCCATTACTGGTAAGCGCATACAACAACTCGATCTCCATCAGATCACCTGAACCTGGTGGAAACGGTACTATGTGGTCGTCAGACGGTTGTCCGTTCCACAGCACGACAATCTTGTCGTTGGCGTGAATGCCTGTAATCGCCGGGATCACAACTCTGACCCCTGCCCGGGCATCCTTTTCGAGCAACAGCTGAGGCGGTGTTTCTTCATCGCCAAACTTCGGCACTTTCAATTTATCAAGCGTGACCGGGATATCCTTCAGCAAAAGTTTCAGATTATTATGCGGCACGGAAACGGCTGAAGTATGACCGGCCCGATCAGTCACGACATATGAAAAGGTGATAGGTACTTCATCCGCTAACGTATCAAATGCCGCCAATGACAACTGCACGAGCGTCGCATCACTACTACTAACAACCTTGGCTGACTGTGGCGGGCTGGTATTGGCGCGGTCCGACATGGTCACGGCAATCGTGTCATAGGGCCGTTGTTCCATATATCCCTGAACGGTTGCCGCCAACTTATCCCCAACAAAGTCCGATTTCAGAATATATCCCCTGGTCTCGATTGCATCAGAGAACTTTATCTTCGCCAGGGTACCCGCGCTGCCCCCCGGGGTAATCTTGTCGATCCGCACGGGCCGAACGGGGCTATTGGTCCAGTCACCAGAGCCGACTTGCCTGAGTGAATACCCCAGCATGACCGTTTTATCCGTTCCTGGGGCAATGGCATCCAGGTACTTGACGGGCACTGAGAGCTTGAACGTGAATGTAGGATCTAAGGCTTCCGCCTCAAGTACCTCGTGCCAGGCGAGGTCCTCCTCATCAACCGCCTCTAACTGCTTCCCATCCCAAAAAAGAGCGATAGTCTGGCCCTCTTCGGCGTTGTCCCAGATAAGGACTTCCGTTGCCAGGTGCTTGCTCTGCTCTGCTACGGGCAGCACTACGCCGGGTGCGCTGCTAGCATCGGGATCTTCCGAGATCAGGCTGGGAACTTCCAAGGGATTTAAGGCATCCACAAAGAGCGTGCCGCGTGGATAGACAGCCGTGGAGCGTTTGGGCAGTGCCTTTGATGATTGACGAAGTTGTTCACTATCTTGAGCGGACACAGGCTTATTCATGAAAATCTCCAGAACCGATACATTTCAAGAAAAAGTAACACGCCTCTATAATTGGCCATCGGGCTAGTACGGCCTCCCAATCGACCACATAAACGTTCACACTCGATCTTTACTTGCAGTACTGTCGACGTGCTGCATATAGATTTAACAAACCTAGAAACATTCGGCACCTGGCAAAAATGCTAGGTGGCAGGCTACGCGTGTCTATAGTTGAGAGGCGGCACTTATTGAGAGGGGCTATCCGATCCGCTGCATATACAGTGCAGGGCAGCGCAGATAATGTGTGGGAGCGGGCTTGCGCCGCACTGCGGCGCAAGCCCGCTCCCACGCTGGTGATGCTTGCAACTCTGCGCCCTTTGCGGCAACGCAGTGCGGAAGGCTGGGCGCTCTGCTGTAAGGCCCCGCCATATCAGGAAATGACACCGGCGGCACACCGCTCACTGGCTCACGGGCGTGCGTTGATCTGCTGCTGCAGGTTCTGGATCTGGCTTTGCAGCGTGCTGATACTGCGCGTTACCTGCCCGCGGAAGGCATCGAATTCCTGCACCGATGCGCCACCGGCGGTGGGCGCCGAACGATTGTCCACCTGGCTCTTGAGCACCAGCATATCTTGCTCCAGGCTCTCGATGGCGGCACTCGGGTTGCCCTGTTTCTTCAGCGCCGCCACGTCGTTGCTCAGGCTCTTTAGCTGGCCATCGAGCTTACCGCCGTCCACCTGCCCCGACTTGAGCGCAGCCAGCTCGGCATTGACGGCCTTGAGTTGCGCCTGCAACTGGCTTTGCAGTTCGGTGACCACCTTCTGCTGTTCACGGGTATCGGCCAGCACCTGCTCAAGGCGCTTGCCCAGGTCTCCCGCCTGGCCGGCAACGCCCAGCTGCTGCTTGCCCTGCTCGGCCAGGGAAGCCTGCAACTGGCGAATCTGCAACTTCAATGCCTCGCTGCCCGTACTGTTGCTGGATTCACTGGCGTCGACCTTGCCGCTGATCACCTGCAGGCGGCCGGCGGCCTCTTCACTGATACGGGCAAAGCTTTCCTGAGTCGCGACCAGTTGCTGCTCCATCAGCGCGAGCTGCTGGAAGCTCCACCAGCCAAGCCCGGCCAGGGCGATGAAAGCGGCGCCCAGCAACGTCCACAGCGGGCCATTACTGCGCGGCCGTGCCGCCTTCTGGCGGCTGCGGGCGACATGGGCGGGCAGCAGTTCGTCGTCATCGGGAGTGCCGGCACGCAAGGAGGGCACGTCGTCAAAATCTTCATGGGCGTCGTTACGCATGGGTGCATTCAACCGCGGTAGTAGCAAAGAGGCATGAGTATAAACCGCCAGGGCGGCGCACTGATGACCATCATCCCACCCACAGGTTCAGCGCTGCCCTGGTTGTGCCTGCCACCAGTTGCAGAATTCATCCAGCGCCGACCACACATCGGTGCCTGGCCGGTAGTCCAGATACTGGCGGGCGCGGCTGATATCGAGGGTGAAATCCGTGCTCATCACCTGCACCGCGGTGCGGCTCAGGGTCGGCTGCGGGCGTCCGGGCCAGAGCAGGCAGGCGCCTTCGTTGAGCGCCGCCAGGCTGTAGGCCAGGCCGGGTGAGCGATAGCGGGTGACCTGGGGCAGCTGCATGCGGCGCATCACGTAGTTGACCACATCCCACAGCGGCAGTGGCTGGCCGTTGCTGATGTTGTAGGCCTGGCCCAAGGCCTGGTCCTCGACGAACAGTGCGCTGAGCAGTGCCTCGTTGAGGTTGTGCACACTGGTGAAATCGACCTTGTTCAGGCCATTGCCGATGATCGCCACACGCCCCTTCGCCTGCATGCGCATCAGCCGTGGGAAGATGCTCGCGTCGCCGGCCCCGGTGACGAAGCGCGGCCGCAACGCCAGCACCTCCAGGCCGAACTCCTGGGCGCCGAACACTTTCTGCTCGGCCAGGTGCTTGGTCTGCGCGTAGTGGTCGTGGAAGCGGCGTGGGACCTGGTCTTCGCGGATGTCCAGGCGCGAGCGGCCGGTGAAGTAGATCGACGGCGACGACAGGTGCACCAGGCGCCGTACATGCTCCTTGATACAGCCCTCGACCACGTTCTCGGTGAGCACCACATTGCCTTGGTGGAAGTCCTGGTAGCGTCCCCAGGTGCCCACCGCTCCCGCACAATGCACCACCGCGTCCATCCCCTGGCACAGGCGCCGGGCCAGTTCGGCATCACCCAGGTCGCCGGGGATGAACTGCGCCCCGCGTTTGACCAGATGCTCAACGCCCTCCGCCCGCCGGCCGTTGACCCGCACCTCAAGGCCTTGCTCCAGGGCGAAGCGCGCAAAGCGCCCGCCGATGAAGCCGCTCGCGCCGGTGACCAGAATTCGCATGTAAGACTCCGCCTTGCCCTATTTCGGATGCAGCTGACGCTTGAAGTGCCTACAAGGGCACCAGCCAGGCCCGCGCCGAATGGCGCAGGTGGTCGGTCAACTGGGCGAGCAACTGCCCGCCGTTGCGCCAATGATGCCAGTACAACGGCACATCGATGGGTGTATCTGTACAGATTTCCACCAGTTCGCCACGCGCCAGTTGCTTGGTCACCTGCCGTTCCGGCACCAGCCCCCAGCCAAGACCAGCCTCGGTCATGCGCATGAAACCTTCGGACGAGGGGCACAGGTGATGCAGGAAGCCCTCCTGCACACCCAACGACGCCAAGTAGCGATGCTGCAGGAAATCGTCCGGCCCGAACACGACCGCCGGGGCACGGGCCAGGCGCTCGACCGCGAACCCCTGGGGAAAGTAACGCGCCATGAACGCGGGACTGGCCAGCGCCCGATAGCGCATCGAGCCCAACGGCAGGCTGCGCGCCCCGGCCACCGGCCGTTCGCTGCCACATAGGCAGGCCGCCACTTCGCCGGCGCGCATGCGCTTCAGACCGACCTCCTGGTCCTCGACCACCAGGTCGAGCAGCACCTGCTGCTCGGCGCAGAACGGGCCTACCGCACCGGCCCACCAGGTTGCCAGGCTGTCGGCATTGAGGGCGATACGCAGGCGCTCGGGCATGCCTTCTTCGTCCAGTGCCGGCACCTGGCGTTGCAGGTCGCGCTCGAGCAGGCGCACCTGCTGCACATGGTTGAGCAACTGGCGCCCGACTTCGGTCGGGCTCGGTGGCGTGGCGCGCACCAGCACTGGCTGGCCAACCCGTGCTTCAAGCAGCTTGATGCGTTGCGAGATGGCCGATTGCGACAACCCCAGTACCTGGGCCGCACGCTCGAAACCACCTTGCTCGATCACCGCAGCGAGAGCAGCGAGCAATTTGTAGTCGAACATCGATTTCTCTAATGACTGATCAGCTCTATTTGTTTTTCTTATACCGCCACAACAGCCAGAATGGCCACATCTTTCTTGGCAACCCGCGCCGATCGTGCATCGGCGCCAGTGGAGTGTTCCCGCTATGTGGCAAAGCTATCTCAACGGCATGCTGGTGGCCTTCGGCCTGATCATGGCCATCGGCGCGCAGAACGCCTTCGTCCTGGCACAAAGTCTGCGCCGTGAACACCACCTGCCCGTAGCCGCATTGTGCATCGTCTGCGATGCGCTGCTGGTCGCCGCCGGGGTATTCGGCCTGGCCACGGTGCTGGCGCACAACCCCACCTTGCTGGCCGTGGCCCGCTGGGGCGGTGCGCTGTTCCTGATCTGGTACGGCGCCAAGGCCCTGCGCAGCGCCTGCTCTAAACAGAGCCTGCAGCATCAGGAAGGCCAGGGCGTGCGTTCGCGCCGCGCAGTGTTGCTCAGCGCCCTGGCGGTGACCCTGCTCAATCCGCACGTCTACCTCGATACCGTGTTGCTGATCGGCTCCCTCGGCGCCCAGCAGACCGTGCCCGGCGCCTACGTGGCCGGCGCCGCCAGCGCCTCGCTGGTATGGTTCTCGACCCTGGCGATCGGTGCCGCCTGGCTGGCGCCATGGCTGGCGCGCCCGGCGACCTGGCGCATGCTGGACCTGATGGTGGCGGTAATGATGTTCGCGGTGGCGGCGCAGTTGATCTTCAACTGACGCCGCGAAAAAACCGGGTATCCCACGCTGAGCTGCGACAGTCACGCAGCCCACCTGTCGGCCCCAGCCAACCGCTCTGGAACCTCTATTCCCTATAGATGTTGCGTGGTTAAGCGCCGAGGCCGGTGCTATGATCCAGCCCTTGCGTCGCAAAGAGTACAAACTCGCCGACGCTCACCGGGCCGCCCGTGATCGGCCTTGCGCATACCGCAAACAGACCTGAATCAGGAGATCCACCATGGCTTTTGAATTGCCGCCGCTGCCGTACGCCCACGATGCCCTGCAGCCGCACATCTCCAAGGAAACCCTGGAGTTTCACCACGACAAGCACCACAACACCTATGTCGTGAACCTGAACAACCTGGTCCCAGGCACCGAATTCGAAGGCAAGACCCTGGAAGAGATCGTCAAGAGCTCTTCGGGCGGCATCTTCAACAACGCAGCCCAAGTCTGGAACCACACCTTCTACTGGAACTGCCTGTCGCCAAACGGCGGTGGCCAACCGACCGGTGCCCTGGCTGACGCCATCACCGCTGCCTTCGGTTCCTTCGACAAGTTCAAGGAAGAGTTCACCAAGACTTCGGTCGGCACCTTCGGTTCCGGCTGGGGCTGGCTGGTGAAGAAGGCCGACGGTTCCCTGGCCCTGGCCAGCACCATCGGCGCCGGCTGCCCGCTGACCAGCGGCGACACCCCGCTGCTGACCTGCGACGTCTGGGAACACGCCTATTACATCGACTACCGCAACCTGCGTCCGAAGTACGTCGAGGCGTTCTGGAACCTGGTCAACTGGAAGTTCGTTGCCGAGCAGTTCGAAGGCAAGACCTTCAAGGCCTGATTGCTCGCCTTGAATTCAAAAGACCCGGCCCGGCGCCGGGTTTTTTATTGCCTGGGGAAATGCGTTCGCCTCCTGCAAGGGCAGACCTGACAGAATTCCTTGCAACCCATCTTCGCGCTCTTGCTCAGCCCGCATAGCGCGCTAACATCAACCTTCTGGAAAGTTGACGCAGCGCACTCAAGTCGCATGACCGCTCGACCGATACAGAGTCAAGGGCAATTCCGTCGACGGACAGGTTGCCTGACGGGGTATGGGGTCGATAGTCTCTCGCCATGGTTGATGGCAAAATAATGGCATGCGCATGGATTAAGGAAACCCCATTGAAGCTGGAATTCCGAAACAGCTTATCGGTCAAGTTGCTGAGGGTCGTACTGCTCTCGGCATTGGCTGTCGGCGTCGTACTCAGCTGTGCGCAGATCGTCTATGACGCCTACAAGACCCGCCAGTCCGTGAACAACGACGCCCAGCGCATCCTCGACATGTTCCGCGACCCCTCGACGCAGGCGGTGTACAGCCTCGATCGGGAGATGGGCATGCAAGTGATGGAAGGCCTGTTCCAGGACGGCTCGGTGCGCATGGCCTCCATCGGCCACCCCAACGAAACCATGCTCGCGGAAAAATCCCGGCCACTGCAGGACATGTCCATGCGCTGGCTGACCGACCTGATCCTCGGCCAGGAGCGCACCTACACCACGCAGTTGGTCGGCCGCGGCCCCTACAGTGAATACTACGGCGACCTGAGCATCACCCTCGACACCTGCGCCTATGGCGAGGGTTTCCTGGTCAACGCGGTGATCATCTTCATCTCCGGCGTGCTGCGCGCCCTGGCCATGGGCCTGGTGCTGTACCTGGTGTACCACTGGCTGTTGACCAAGCCGCTGTCGAAGATCATCGAGCACCTGACGCAAATCAACCCCGACCGCCCCAGCCAGCACCAGATCCCCCTGCTCAAGGGGCACGAGCGCAACGAACTGGGCATCTGGGTCAACACCGCCAACCAGTTGCTGGCCTCCATCGAACGCAACACCCACCTGCGCCACGAGGCCGAGAACAGCCTGCAGCGCATGGCCCAGTACGACTTTCTCACCGGCCTGCCCAATCGCCAGCAACTGCAACAGCAACTGGACAAGATCCTCGTCGACGGTGGCCGCCTGCAGCGCCGCGTCGCCGTGCTGTGCGTGGGTCTGGACGACTTCAAAGGCATCAACGAGCAGTTCAGCTACCAGGTCGGCGACCAGCTGCTGCTGGCCCTGGCCGACCGCCTGCGCGCGCACAGCGGCCGCCTCGGCGCCCTGGCGCGATTGGGCGGCGACCAGTTCGCCCTGGTCCAGGCCAATATAGAGCAGCCCTACGAAGCCGCCGAGTTGGCCCAGAGCATCCTCGACGACCTCGAGGCACCCTTCGACCTCGACCACCAGCAGATCCGCCTGCGCGCCACCATCGGCATCACCCTGTTCCCCGAGGACGGCGACAGCACCGAGAAGCTGTTGCAAAAGGCCGAGCAGACCATGACCCTGGCCAAGGCCCGCTCGCGCAACCGCTACCAGTTCTACATCGCCAGCGTCGACAGCGAGATGCGCCGCCGCCGCGAGCTGGAAAAGGACCTGCGCGAAGCCCTGACGCGCAACCAGCTATACCTGGTGTACCAACCGCAGATCAGCTATCGCGACCACCGCGTGGTCGGCGTCGAAGCGTTGCTACGCTGGCAGCACCCGGAGCTGGGCATGGTCCCGCCCGACCAGTTCATCCCCCTGGCCGAGCAGAACGGCAGCATCATCAGCATCGGCGAGTGGGTGCTCGACCAAGCCTGCCGGCAGTTGCGCGAATGGCACGACCAGGGCTTCAGCGAACTGCGCATGGCGGTGAACCTGTCCACTGTGCAGTTGCACCACAACGAGCTGCCGCGGGTGGTCAACAACCTGCTGCAGGCCTACCGCCTGCCACCGCGCAGCCTGGAGCTGGAAGTCACCGAGACCGGCCTGATGGAAGACATCAGCACCGCCGCCCAACACTTGCTGAGCCTGCGCCGCTCCGGGGCCTTGATCGCCATCGACGACTTCGGCACCGGGTACTCCTCGCTCAGCTACCTGAAGTCGCTGCCGCTGGACAAGATCAAGATCGACAAGAGCTTCGTCCAGGACCTGCTCGACGACGATGACGACGCCACCATCGTTCGCGCCATCATCCAGCTGGGCAAGAGCCTGGGCATGCAGGTGATCGCCGAAGGCGTGGAAACCGCCGAACAGGAGACCTACATCATCGCCCAGGGCTGCCATGAGGGTCAGGGCTACCACTACAGCAAACCGCTTTCCGCGCGTGAACTGACCAACTTCCTCAAGCAGGCGCAACGCAACCAGGTTTCCGCGTTGTAACCACCGCCAACCTGGGTGAAGCCGCGCAAACGGGCGTTTGCATGAAATGCGCGCCCGCCCCTTTACAGCAAATGCAAATCTTTCGCATGATGTTGCGGTTTCGCGTGCCACGGCGCACGGTCCACCCATGGTCCAACCACACGACGCAGGAAACCAACAATGATTCGAATGCCTCTGGCCTCCGCCAGTCTGCTGGCCATCGCCATCGCCCTCGCCGGTTGCGGCGAAGGCAAGGACGACAAGGCCGCCGCACCGCAAGCCCAGGCACCTGCCGCTGCCAGCACCACCACCGCGGCACCAGGGGCTGTCGATGAAGCCGCCGCCAAGGCCGTGGTCAAGCACTACGCCGAGATGGTCCATGCCGTGTACAGCGACTCGCTGAGCACCGCCAAGCAGTTGCAGACCGCCGTCGACGCCTTCCTCGCCAAGCCCGACGACCAGACCCTCAAAGCCGCCCGGGACGCCTGGGTCGCCTCGCGCGTGCCGTACCTGCAGAGCGAAGTATTCCGCTTCGGCAACACCATCATCGATGACTGGGAAGGCCAGGTGAACGCCTGGCCCCTGGATGAAGGCCTGATCGACTACGTCGACAAGAGCTACGAGCACGCCCTGGGCAACCCGGCGGCCAACGCCAACATCATCGCCAACACCGAGATCCAGGTGGGCGAAGACAAGATCGACGTCAAGGACATCACCCCCGAGAAGCTGGCCAGCCTGAACGAGCTGGGCGGCTCCGAAGCCAACGTTGCCACCGGCTACCACGCCATCGAATTCCTGCTCTGGGGCCAGGACCTCAACGGCACCGGCCCAGGCGCGGGCAACCGCCCGGCCTCCGACTACCTCGAAGGCAAAGGTGCCACCGGCGGGCACAACGACCGTCGTCGTGCCTACCTGAAGGCGGCCACCGACCTGCTGGTCAAGGACCTCGAGGAAATGGTCGGCAACTGGGCGCCGAACGTCGCCGACAACTACCGCGCCAGCCTGGAAAAAGAGCCGGCCAACGATGGCCTGCGCAAGATGCTGTTCGGCATGGGCAGCCTGTCGCTGGGCGAACTGGCGGGCGAGCGCATGAAGGTCTCGCTGGAGGCCAACTCGCCGGAAGACGAACACGACTGCTTCAGCGACAACACCCACTACTCGCACTTCTACGACGCCAAGGGCATCCGCAACGTCTACTTGGGCGAATATACCCGTGTCGACGGCAGCAAGCTGAGCGGCCCGAGCCTGTCGTCGCTGGTGGCCAAGGCCGACCCCGCCACCGACGCCACCCTCAAAGCCGACCTGGAAGCCACCGAAGCCAAGATCCAGGTGATCGTCGACCACGCGCTCAAGGGCGAGCACTACGACCAACTGATCGCCGCCGACAATGCCGCCGGCAACCAGATCGTGCGTGATGCCATCGCTTCGCTGGTCAAGCAGACTGGCGCGATCGAGCAGGCTGCGGGCAAGCTGGGGATCGACAACCTGAACCCGGACACCGCCGATCACGAATTCTGATCAGCGTCGCGGTTCAGCAGAGGCGGCCTTCGGGCCGCCTTTTTCATTTCCGTGTCATGCGCCTCCGGGAGCGAAATGGACGGGCGCGGACATTTCCAGGTAAAGCCAATTTCATCTGGCAATTGCAAATTGCTCTTATTCAATCACCCCCGGCCTGATAAGCTTGCACGCCGGTTTTTCGCCCATGCCCAGGATCCTCGATGTCCTTGCTCCGCCTAAGCCCCCTGCTGCTGGCCTTCGCCCTCGCCGCCTGTGACGACGCCCCGCGTTTCACCCAGGCCGAGCCCGGCGAGGCGCTCTCCGGCGGCAAGGCGACGGTGCAGCGCAGCGATCGCAACGCCTACTCGCTGCCCTCGGCCAACCTCACGCCCGAGCGACGCCTGGACTTCGCCGTGGGCAACAGCTTCTTCCGCAACCCCTGGGTAATCGCCCCCTCTACAACCACCGCCCGCGATGGCCTGGGCCCTTTGTTCAACACCAATGCCTGCCAGAACTGCCACGTACGCGATGGTCGCGGCCACCCACCGGAGCCAGACGACAGCAACGCGGTGTCGATGCTGGTGCGCCTGTCGATTCCCGACCAGCCGTACTACGCCCAGGTGATCGAGCGCCTGGGCGTGGTCCCCGAGCCGATCTACGGTACCCAGTTACAGGACATGGCCATCCCTGGCGTGGCCCCGGAAGGCAAAGTCCGCGTGACCTACGACAACCACAGCGTCACCTTCGCGGACGGCCACCAGGTCGAGATGCGCCGCCCGACCCTGCGGATCAGCCAGCTCGGCTACGGCCCGCTGCACCCGGACACCCGCTTCTCCGCCCGGGTCGCCCCGCCGATGATCGGCCTGGGCCTGCTCGAGGCCATCCCCGAAGCCGACCTGCTGGCCAACGAGGACCCGGACGACCACAACCGCGACGGCATCCGTGGCCGCGCCAACCGAGTGTGGGACGATGCCCAGGGCAAGACCGTGGTCGGCCGCTTCGGCTGGAAGGCAGGACAGCCCAACGTCAACCAGCAGAACGTGCACGCCTTCGCCGGCGACATGGGCCTGACCACCACCCTGTTGCCCAAGGACGACTGCACCGCAGCCCAGGTCGATTGCCTGACTGCGCCCAATGGCGATGGCCAGGGCGGCGAAAAGGAGGTCAGTGACAATATCCTGCGCCTGGTCACCTTCTACACCCGCAACCTTGCCGTGCCGGCCCGGCGCAACGTCGATGCGCCGCAGGTACTGGCCGGCAAGAATCTGTTCTACCAGGCCGGTTGCCAGGGCTGCCACACCCCGCAATTCACCACCGCCGCCAATGCGGCCGAGCCGGAACTGGCCAACCAGGTGATCCGCCCCTACAGCGACCTGCTGCTGCACGACATGGGCCCGGGCCTGAGTGACGAGCGCACCGAATTTGCCGCCAACGGCCAGGACTGGCGCACCCCACCGCTGTGGGGCATCGGCCTGAGCGAAACCGTCAGCGGCCACAGCCAGTTCCTGCATGACGGCCGCGCCCGCAACCTGCTCGAGGCCGTGCTCTGGCACGGCGGCGAAGCCCAGGCGGCGCGCGACCATGTACTGACCTTCAATGCCGAGCAGCGCGCCGCGCTGCTGGCCTTCCTGAATTCACTTTAAACGCACAAGGAGCCGGGCATGTTCCGACCCAAACTGTTGTTCACCAGCCTCGCCGCACTCGCCTTGGGCGCCTGCTCGCCACAAGACCCACAGGCAGTGACCTCCGCGGCCATCGCCAAACAAGTGATCCTGCCGACCTACAGCCGCTGGGTCGAGGCCGACCGGCAACTGGCTGCCAGTGCCCTGGCCTACTGTGAGGGCAAGCAGGACCTCGAGGCCGCCCGTGCCGACTTCCTCAGCGCGCAAAAAGCCTGGGCCGAATTGCAGCCATTGCTGGTCGGCCCGCTCGCCGAAGGCAACCGTGCCTGGCAGGTGCAGTTCTGGCCAGACAAGAAAAACCTGGTCGGCCGCCAGGTCGAGCAACTGGTCAACGGCGAGCAGGCGGTCACCGTCGAATCGCTGGGCAAGGCCAGCGTCGTGGTGCGTGGCCTGTCCGCCTACGAATACATCCTGTTCGACAGCAAGCCGGACATCGCCAGCGCCGAACAGAAGGCCCGCTACTGCCCGCTGCTGGTCGCCATCGGCGAACACCAGAAGGCCTTGGCCGAAGAAATCCTCAAAGGCTGGAACAGCACCGACGGCATGCTGTCGCAGATGACCAAGTTCCCCAACCAGCGCTACGCTGACTCCCACGAGGCGATCGCCGACGTGCTGCGTGCCCAGGTCACCGCCCTGGACAGCCTGAAGAAGAAACTTGGCGCGCCGATGGGCCGGCAGAGCAAGGGCATTGCCCAACCACTGCAAGCCGAGGCCTGGCGCAGCCACTCCTCGATCAAGAGCCTGGAAGCCTCGCTCAAGGCCGCCCAGACCGTCTGGGTCGGGGTCGACAATCAAGGCCTGCGCGGCCTGTTGGGCAAGGACCAGGCGGCACTGGCACAGAAGATCGACGATGCCTATGCTGCTGCGCTCAAGCTGCTGGCCGACAACCAGAAGACCCTCGGCGAACTGCTGGCCGACGACGCTGGCAAGCAGACCCTCAACCAGATCTACGATGCCCTCAACGTCGTCCACCGCCTGCACGAAGGCGAGCTGGCCAAGGCGCTGAATATCCAGCTGGGCTTCAACGCCAACGACGGTGACTGATCATGCTGCGACGCCAGGCCCTGAAACTCGGTAGCGTTCTGCTCAGCGCCCTCACCCTGGGTGGCTGGAGCCTGTTCCGCGGCAAAGGCAGCGAACCCTTGCTGCTGTCGGCCCGTGACGATGGCGACGGCAAGCACTACGCCGTCGGCTTTCGCCTGGACGGCACCCAGGTGTTCAGCACCGAGGTGGCCCAGCGTTGCCATGCGATCATCAACCACCCGACGCTGCCGATCGCGCTGTTCGTCGCGCGCCGGCCCGGCACCGAGAGCTATCTGGTCGACCTGCGTGACGGGCGCCTGCTGCAGACCCTCGCCTCACAGCCCAACCGGCACTTCTATGGCCATGCGGTAATCCACAAGGGTGGCGAGTGGCTGTATGCGACCGAGAACGACACCAGCGACCCGGGCCGTGGCGTATTGGGCGTCTACCGCTTCGAGGGCGAGCGCCTGGTGCACAGTGGCGAACTCTCCACCCACGGCATCGGCCCCCATGAAGTGGCCTGGCTGCCCGATGGCGAGACCCTGGTGGTGGCCAACGGCGGCATCCGCACCGAGGCCGAAAGCCGGGTGGAGATGAACCTCGACGCCATGGAGCCGAGCCTGGTGCTGATGCAGCGTGACGGCACGCTGCTGAGCAAGGAGACCCTGGCCCAGCAGATGAACAGCGTGCGTCACCTGGCAGTTGGCGACGATGGCACCATCGCCGCCTGCCAGCAGTTCATGGGGGGCTCGGAAGAAACCGCCGAACTGCTGGCGATCAAGCGCCCAGGCGAGCCGTTCAAGGCCTTCCCGGTGCCGGAGCGCCAGCTGCAATCGATGGCCCAGTACACCGCCAGTGTCGCCATCCACAGCGACCTGCGCCTGGTGGCGCTGACCGCGCCGCGGGCCAACCGCCTGTTCATCTGGGACCTGGACAGCGGCGCAGTGAAGCTCGACGCGCCGATGCCCGATTGCGCCGGGGTGGGGGCGGTGAAGGACGGCTTCGTCGTCACCTCCGGGCAGGGCCGCTGCCGCTTCTATGACTGCCGCAAGGCGCAGTTGATAGGGCAACCGATGGACCTGCCGTCCGGGTTCTGGGACAACCACCTGCATCTAGTCTGATCGTTCTATTGCCTGCACCGGCCCCATCGCCGGCAAGCCGGCTCCCACACCAGCAACACCCTCCTGTGGGAGCCGGCTTGCCGGCGATGAGGCCACAACAGGCAATCTATCTCCTCCCCTTTTCCAGAAAACCGACAATACTTGCCCCATCGCCCGTGGAGCGGATCGCCCGTGGTCGTGCCCGATAAATAAAAACCTACCTCCAGGGAACCGGACCATGTTGCGCCGCCGCATGCTGATCATGTTGGCCGTCGTCCTGCTGATCGTGTTGATCCTGGGGGGCATCAAGGCCTTTTCCATCTACCAGCAAGTGCAGATGTTCTCGCAGCCCAGGCCCCCGGTCAGCGTGGCCGCGGCCCAGGCCGAGCTGCGCCAGTGGCAGGAGCGCCTGCCGGCAGTCGGCAGCCTCAAGGCCTACCAGGGCGTGGAATTGAGCCTGGAAGTGGCCGGCACGGTGAAGTCGCTGCATTTCGAGTCGGGGCAACAGATCAAGGCGGGCCAGTTGCTGCTGCAACTGGACAGCGACCAGGAAACCGCCCTGCTCGGCACCGCCCAGGCCGACCTGGGGCTGGCCAAGGTCGACTTCGGCCGGGGCAGCCAATTGGTCGGCGATTCGGCGATCTCCCGCGGCGAGTACGACCGCCTGACCAGCCAGTACCGGCGCAACCAGGCCGTGGTCGACCAGCTGAAGGCATCGCTGGCGAAAAAGAGCATCAGCGCCCCGTTCAGCGGCACCATCGGCATCCGCCAGGTGGACGTCGGCGCCTACCTGCCCAGCGGCACGGTCATCGCCACCTTGCAGGACCTGTCCAGCCTCTATGTCGACTTCAATGTGCCTGAGCAAGCGCTGCCTCGTCTGAGCCTGGGCCAGCGGGTGCTGGCCCAGGTGGCGGCCTATCCGCAGCAGACCTTCCCCGCCAGCCTCAGCGCGATCAACCCCAAGGTCGAGGAAAGCACGCGCAACCTGCTGGTCCGCGCCACCCTGGCCAACCCCGAAGGCAAGCTGCTGCCGGGCATGTTCGCCAGCCTGCAACTGCTGCTGCCCGACCCGCAACCGCAGGTCGTGGTGCCGGAAAACGCCATCACCTATACCCTCTATGGCAACTCGGTGTATCGCGTCAGCCCGAAAAAGGGCGAGGACGGCCAGCCGTTGCGCGACGCCAACGATCAGCCGCAACTGATCGCCGAACAACTCACCGTACAGACCGGCGAACGCCGCGAGGGTTGGGTCGTGGTGCTCAAGGGCCTGCAGGCCGGCGACCAGGTCGTCACCGCCGGCCAGCTCAAGCTGAGCCCAGGCGCGGCGATCCGAATCAGCACCGATACGCCCCTGAAACCCACCGCGCCCGGCGCGCAGTGAACCGGAGGCGGCCATGGCGTTCACCGACCCGTTCATCCGCCGCCCGGTGCTGGCCTGCGTGGTCAGCCTGCTGATCCTGCTGCTGGGCCTGCAGGCCTGGAGCAAGCTGCAGATCCGCCAGTACCCACAGATGGAAAACGCCCTGATCACGGTGACCACCGCCTACCCCGGAGCCAACGCCGAGACCATCCAGGGCTACATCACCCAGCCGCTGCAACAGAGCCTGGCCAGCGCCGACGGCATCGACTACATGACTTCGGTGAGCCGGCAGAACTTCTCGATCATTTCGGTCTACGCGCGGATCGGCGCCGACACCGACCGCCTGTTCACCCAGTTGCTGGCCAAGGCCAACGAGGTGCGCAACAAGCTGCCCCAGGACTCCGAGGATCCGGTACTGAGCAAGGAGGCCGCCGACGCCTCGGCACTGATGTACATCAGCTTCTACAGCAAGGAAATGAGCAACCCACAGATCACCGACTACCTGTCACGGGTCATCCAGCCCAAGCTGGCCACGTTGCCGGGCA
The DNA here is from genome assembly GCF_050586565.1 of Pseudomonas sp. WC1. Taxonomy (NCBI): domain Bacteria; kingdom Pseudomonadati; phylum Pseudomonadota; class Gammaproteobacteria; order Pseudomonadales; family Pseudomonadaceae; genus Pseudomonas; species Pseudomonas sp. WC1. The sequence continues at coordinate 39,149 of NZ_JBOBDQ010000016.1, read as the reverse complement.
TGGCCGAGGCCGAGATCCTCGGCAACCAGGTGTTCGCCATGCGCATCTGGATCGACCCGGTGAAGCTGGCCGGCTTCGGCCTGTCGGCGGTAGACGTGACCAACGCCGTGCGCCGCTACAACTTCCTCTCTGCGGCCGGCGAAGTGAAGGGCGAGTACGTGGTCACCAGCATCAACGCCACCACCGAGCTCAAGTCGGCCGAAGCCTTCGCCGCACTGCCGGTGAAGACCAGCGGCGACAGCCGGGTGCTGCTGGGCGACGTGGCCCGGGTGGAAATGGGTGCGGAGAACTACGACACGGTCAGCTCGTTCGACGGCACGCCATCGGTGTACATCGGCATCAAGGCCACGCCGGCAGCCAACCCGCTGGAGGTGATCAAGGAGGTGCGACGGATCATGCCGCAGCTCGAGGAAGCACTGCCCTCCGGCCTCAAAGTGTCTATCGCCTACGACGCCACCCTGTTCATACAGGCCTCTATCGACGAGGTGATCAAGACCCTCGGCGAAGCGGTACTGATCGTCATCGTCGTGGTGTTCCTGTTCCTCGGCGCCCTGCGTTCGGTGGTGATCCCGGTGGTGACCATTCCGCTGTCGATGATCGGCGTACTGTTTTTCATGCAGATGATGGGCTACTCGCTGAACCTGCTGACCCTGCTGGCGATGGTACTGGCCATCGGCCTGGTGGTGGATGACGCCATCGTCGTGGTGGAAAACATCCACCGTCATATCGAGGAAGGCAAGACGCCTTTCGAAGCGGCCCTGGAGGGTGCCCGCGAGATCGCCCTGCCGGTCGTGTCGATGACTATCACATTGGCAGCTGTGTACGCTCCCATCGGCTTTCTTACCGGGCTGACCGGCGCCCTGTTCAAGGAGTTCGCCCTGACCCTGGCCGGTGCCGTGGCCATCTCCGGCATCGTCGCGCTCACCCTCTCCCCGATGATGTGCGCCTTGCTGCTGCGCCACGAACAAAACCCCAGTGGCCTGGCCCACCGCCTGGACCTGATCTTCGACGCGCTCAAGGTGCGCTACCAGCGCCTGCTGCACGGCACGCTGAACAGCCGCCCGGTGGTGCTGGTGTTCGCCGTGCTCATCCTGTGCCTGATCCCGGTGCTGCTGATGTTCACCCGCAACGAGCTGGCCCCGGAGGAGGACCAGGGGGTGATCTTCATGATGAGCAGTTCGCCGCAGACCGCAAACCTGGACTACCTCAACGCCTATACCGACCAGTTCACGCCTATCTTCAAAGGTTTCCCCGAGTACTACTCGTCATTCCAGATCAATGGTTTCAACGGTGTGCAGAGCGGTATCGGCGGCTTCCTGCTCAAGCCCTGGAACGAACGCGAGCGCACGCAGATGCAGCTGTTGCCGTTGGTACAGGCCGAACTCGAACAGATCGGCGGCCTGCAGATCTTCGGTTTCAACCTGCCGTCGCTGCCCGGCACCGGCGAGGGCCTGCCGTTCCAGTTGGTGATCAACACCGCCGGTGACTACCCGGCGCTGCTAGAGGTGGCGCAACGGGTCAAGGAGCGCGCCCAGGCCTCGGGCAAGTTCGCCTTCCTCGACATCGACCTGGCCTTCGACAAACCCGAGGTAGTGATCGACATCGACCGCGCCAAGGCGGCGCAGATGGGGGTGTCGATGGACACCCTGGGCAGCACCCTGGCGACCTTGCTGGGCGAGGCCGAGATCAACCGCTTCACGCTGGAGGGCCGCAGCTACAAGGTCATCGCCCAGGTCGAACGGCCCTACCGCGCCAACCCCGGCTGGCTGAACAGCTATTACGTGAAGAACGAGCAAGGCCAGCTGTTGCCATTATCGACCTTGATCACCCTGAGCGACCGCGCCCGACCGCGACAGCTCAACCAGTTCCAGCAGCTGAACTCGGCGATCATCCAGGGCGTTCCGCTGGTGAGCATGGGTGAAGCACTGGATACCGTGCGCGCCATCGCCCGCGAGGAGGCGCCGGAAGGTTTTTCGCTGGACTATGCCGGGACAGCGCGGCAGTTCGTCCAGGAGGGCAGCGCGTTGTGGGTGACCTTCGGCCTGGCGCTGGCGATCATCTTCCTGGTGCTGGCCGCGCAGTTCGAGAGCTTCCGCGATCCGCTGGTGATTCTGGTGACCGTGCCGTTGTCCATCTGCGGGGCGCTCTTGCCGTTGTTCCTTGGGGTCTCGAGCATGAACATCTATACCCAGGTAGGGTTGGTGACACTGATCGGGTTGATTACCAAGCATGGGATTCTCATTGTCGAGTTTGCCAACCAGCTACGGGACGAGCGGGGGCTTGGGGTACGCGAGGCGATCGAAGAAGCCGCCGCGATTCGCTTGCGGCCGGTGCTGATGACCACGGCGGCCATGGTGTTCGGCATGGTGCCCTTGATATTGGCAACCGGGGCCGGGGCGGTCAGCCGGTTTGATATCGGGATGGTGATTGCTACCGGGATGTCGGTGGGGACTTTGTTTACGTTGTTTGTTTTGCCGTGCATTTATAGTGTTTTGGCGCATAAGGAAGGGATTGGTATTCGAGGGTGATTGTTTTTGGTTTTGTATGCGTATTCGTAGACGATATCGACATTTAGTCACCTTTCCGCCCTTACGGCGGCCGACTTTTGTCGTGGCAAAAGTCGGCAAAACCGTTCGGCTCCGTTCATACGGCCCCTACGCTTCGCTCCGGGGTTCCCTCGCTCCGTTCTTGCTCCCGTGGGTACCGCGCTGTACGCCCCATCCTGGGGCGCAGCGCTCGACGGCCATCCATGGCCGTCGCCCCACTACGCAAGAACTCCGCTCGGCCTCCTGAAGTCGCAATTGGCAGCGCCTGAACTGTCGCGCGCTTAGAAGCAAGAGCAAGAGCAAGAGCAAGAGCAAGAGCGAGAGCGAGAGCGAGAACAGGAAATGCGAAGTTTACTGTTTCAAAGTAATTTATATATTGGCTGTTCCGGTCTATCGCGGGGCAAGCCCGCGAAACAATCGAGAGATTAATTGCGCTCCAACTAGCGACAGCTGCGCCAGTCCAGGCGCCGCCCGTAACTTCGCGACTTCAGGAGGCCGAACGCAGGTCTTGCGGAGGGAGGTGACGGGCATGGATGCCCGTCAAGCGCTGCGCCCCAGGATGGGGCGTTCAGCGCGGTCCTCCCGGGAGCAAGACCGGAGTGAGGGAACCCGGAGCGAAGCGGAGGGCCGGATGAATGGAGCGCCACGGCTTTGCTTACTTTGGCCGCGGACGGCGAGTTACGACCAAAGTAAGCCGCCGTAAGGGCGGAAAGGTGAATAAGCGTCGACATCACAAATGAATGCGCATACAACTTCCAAAACCACCAAACAACAACAACAACAACAACAACAACAAGGGGCGAATCAGAAGTCAGAACAACCAACCCCAATCCGCCCCCCTGTCAAAACCCTGATATCAATTCAAAGCATCAAGCAAAGCCTGATTCATCTCCGGCGTCCCAATGGTAATCCGCAGGAACTGCGCAATCCGCTCCTGCTTGAAGTGCCGAACAATCACCCCCTGCTCACGAAGCCGCGCCGCGATCCCGGCAGCATCCTGGCCGGGATGCCGGGCAAAGATAAAGTTCGCCGCCGAAGGCAGCACTTCGAACCCACGCGCCACCAACTCAGAAACCAGCACGTCCCGGCTGTCGATAACCTTGCGGCAGGTCTCATCGAAATACTCACGGTCGTCGAACGCCGCCGCCGCCCCGACAATCGCCATGCGATCCAACGGATAGGAGTTGAAGCTGTTCTTGATCCGCTCCAACGCCTCGATCAGGTCAGGATGCCCCACCGCCAGGCCAACCCTGAGCCCCGCCAGCGAACGCGACTTGGACAAGGTCTGGGTCACCAGCAGGTTGTCATAGCGATCAATCAGGCTGATGGCCGTTTCACCACCGAAATCAATGTAGGCCTCATCGACCACCACCACCGAATCCCGGTTGGCCTGCAGCAGTTGCTCGACCGCCTCAAGCGGTAACAGGCAGCCGGTCGGCGCATTGGGGTTGGGGAAGATGACCCCGGCATTAGGCTTGCTGTAGTCCGAAACACGGATCTGGAACTGCTCATCCAGCGCCACCTGCTCGAACGCGATACCGTACAAGCCGCAATACACCGGGTAGAAGCTGTAGCTGACGTCCGGGAACAGCAGCGGCCCACGGTCGTGCTGGAACAGGCCATGGAAAATGTGCGCCAGCACCTCGTCCGAACCGTTGCCGACGAACACCTGGGCCGACGTCACGCCGTAGTACTCGGCCACCGCCTGCTTTAGCCGGTCACCGTTCGGGTCCGGATACAGCCGCAGGTTGTCGTTGAGCTCGCCGCGCATGGCCTCCAGCGCCTTGGGCGACGGGCCATAGGGGTTCTCGTTGGTGTTCAGCTTGACCAGACGCGCCAGCTTGGGCTGCTCGCCCGGCACGTAAGGCACCAGGTCCTTGACGAAGGGACTCCAGAAACGACTCATGCTCAGTTCCCCTTCTCGTTGAGGATGCGGTATTCAGCGCTACGGGCATGGGCGGTCAGCGACTCGCCACGGGCCAGCACCGAAGCGGTGTGACCCAGTTCGGATGCGCCCTGCTCGGAGCAGAAGATGATCGACGAACGCTTCTGGAAGTCGTACACACCCAGTGGCGAAGAGAAGCGCGCGGTGCCGGAGGTTGGCAACACATGGTTGGGGCCTGCGCAGTAGTCGCCCAGCGCCTCGCTGGTGTGGCGGCCCATGAAGATCGCGCCGGCATGGCGGATCTGCGGCAACCAGGCCTGCGGGTCGGCCACCGACAGCTCCAGGTGCTCAGGGGCGATGCGGTTGGCCACCTCGATGGCCTGCTGCATGTCACGCACCTGGATCAGCGCGCCACGGCCGTTGATCGACTTCTCGATGATCTCGGCACGTTCCATGGTCGGCAGCAGCTTGTCGATGCTGGCAGCGACGCGATCGAGGAAAGCGGCGTCCGGGCTGACCAGGATCGCCTGGGCATCCTCGTCGTGTTCGGCCTGGGAGAACAGGTCCATGGCGATCCAGTTCGGATCGGTCTGGCCGTCGCAGACCACCAGAATCTCCGAAGGGCCGGCGATCATGTCGATACCAACCTGGCCGAACACATGGCGCTTGGCAGTGGCCACGTAGATGTTGCCCGGGCCGACGATCTTGTCCACCTGCGGCACGCTCTCGGTACCGTAGGCCAGGGCTGCCACGGCCTGGGCACCACCGACGGTGAACACCCGATCGACCCCGGCGATACAGGCTGCGGCGAGGACCAGTTCGTTGACCTCGCCACGGGGGGTCGGCACTACCATCACCACCTCGCCGACGCCCGCGACCTTGGCCGGAATGGCATTCATCAACACCGACGACGGGTACGATGCCTTGCCACCAGGCACATACAGCCCGGCGCGGTCCAGCGGCGTGACCTTCTGGCCGAGGACGGTGCCGTCAGCCTCGGTGTACTGCCACGAGTCCTGCTTCTGCCGCTCATGGTAGATACGCACGCGGTTGGCGGCCTTTTCCAGGGCCTCGCGCTGCACCGGGGTAATGCGCGTCAGCGCCAGCTCCAGGCGCTCGCGATCGAGGATCAGGTCATCGATTGTCTTGGCATCGACGCCATCGAAACGCTGGGTGAACTCCACCAGCGCCTGGTCACCGCGCTCACGCACGGCCTTGATGATGTCGAGCACGCGCTGGTTGACCGCGTCATCGGACACACTTTCCCAGCTCAGCAGATGATCCAGATGTCGGGCGAAATCCTGGTCAGCGGCGTTGAGACGGGCAATTGCAGTGGACACGGTCATGGCGAGGGCCTCGTTATTAGCGGATGTTCAGGCGCCCTAAAGCTACCACTCCATCCGCGCGGGCACCTGAGAAAAAAGGCTATGACGCGGATAGACGGGCGCGACAGCGGAGGTCGCGCGCAGAGGTCAGCCGCGGTGTCGCGATTCGACGGCGTTGCGCAGGGTGTCGATCAGGCTCTGGATACGGGCGTGCTGCATCTTCATGGAGGCCTTGTTGACCACCAGGCGAGAGCTGATCGTGGCGATCAGGTCCTGGGGCTCGAGGCCGTTGGCGCGCAGGGTATTGCCGGTGTCGACCACGTCGATGATCTTGTCGGCAAGGTTGATCAGCGGCGCCAGCTCCATGGAGCCGTACAGCTTGATGATGTCGACCTGGCGGCCCTGTTCGGCATAGTAGCGCTTGGCTACATTGACGAACTTGGTAGCCACGCGCAGGCGACCTTTGGGCTCGGGTGCGCCGGTTACGCCAGCGGTCATCAGCTTGCACTGGGCGATCTGCAGGTCCAGGGGTTCGTACAGGCCCTGGCCACCGTACTCCATCAGCACGTCCTTGCCGGCCACACCGAGGTCGGCGGCGCCATGCTCGACATAGGTCGGCACATCGGTGGCACGCACGATGAGCAGGCGCACATCATCCTGCGTGGTGGGGATGATCAGCTTGCGGCTCTTGTCCGGATTCTCGGTCGGCACAATACCGGCCTCGGCCAGCAGTGGCAGGGTATCGTCGAGAATACGGCCTTTGGATAGCGCGATGGTCAACATTGGAACGTCGGTCCTTAAGCGTCTACTGCCGGCCGGGCTCAGCAGCCCGACCGCATAGGATTCGGCTGGCGCGTCCCTGCGCCACGATGACTGCTAGCCCGGTACGCGACGGATCTTCGCGCCCAGCATCTGCAGTTTCTCCTCGATGCACTCGTAGCCACGGTCGATGTGGTAGATGCGATCGATCAGGGTGTCGCCTTCGGCGACCAGCGCCGACAGCACCAGGCTGGCGGAAGCGCGCAGGTCGGTGGCCATCACCGGCGCACCTTTGAGCGCCTTGACGCCAGTGACGATGGCGGTGTTGCCCTCGACCTGGATCTGCGCACCCATGCGGTGCATCTCATACACGTGCATGAAGCGGTTCTCGAAGATGGTCTCGATTACCGCGCCAGTGCCTTCGGCGATGGCGTTGAGCGAAATGAACTGCGCCTGCATATCAGTTGGAAACGCCGGGTAAGGAGCGGTACGCAGGTTCACGGCCTTCGGACGCTTGCCGTGCATGTCCAGCTCGATCCAGTCTTCGCCAGTGGTGATGTCGGCGCCGGCTTCCTTGAGCTTCTCGAGGACGGCTTCGAGGATGGTCGGATCGGTATCCTTGACCTTGACGCGGCCACCGGTAACGGCAGCGGCGACCAGGTAGGTGCCGGTCTCGATACGGTCGGGCATGACGCGGTAGTTGGCCGAGTGCAGGCGCTCGACGCCATCGATGGTGATGGTGTCGGTACCGGCGCCCTGGATCTTCGCACCCATGGCGATCAGGAAGTTGGCCAGGTCGACCACCTCCGGCTCACGGGCGGCGTTCTGCAGCACGCTGCGGCCCTTGGCCAGGGCGGCGGCCATCATGATGTTCTCGGTGCCGGTGACGCTGACAGTGTCGAAGAAGAAGTGCGCGCCACGCAGGCCGCCTTCGGGGGCCTTGGCCTTGATGTAGCCACCCTCGACGTCGATCTTCGCGCCCATGGCCTCAAGGCCGCGGATGTGCAGGTCGACCGGACGCGAACCGATGGCGCAGCCACCCGGCAGGGCCACTTCGGCTTCACCGAAGCGGGCTACCATGGGGCCGAGCACCAGGATCGAGGCGCGCATGGTCTTGACCAGCTCGTAGGGAGCGACCAGGGTCTTGATGGTGCGCGGGTCGATCTCCACCGAGAGCTTTTCGTCGATCACAGGCTCGATGCCCATGCGGCCGAACAGCTCGATCATGGTGGTGATGTCGTGCAGGTGCGGCAGGTTGCCGACCGTGACCGGGCCATCGCACAGCAGGGTGGCCGAAAGGATCGGCAGGGCGGAGTTCTTTGCGCCGGAAATGCGGATCTCGCCATCGAGACGCGCGCCACCAGTGATAATCAGTTTGTCCATACGTATCTCGCCGCCAAGTAGGCTCAGGTGCGCTCAGCCCAGGCTGCGCTGCTGAAGAATTTCATGGTTACCGCGTGAATGCTGCCGTTGGCGATCCACGGATTGAGGTGAGCATAGATCGCCTGCTGACGCTTGACCGGGCTTTGGCCGGCCAGCTCGTCGCTGATCACGTTCAACTGGAAGTTGCAGCCTTCGCCTTCAACTTCGACCTGGGTTCCCGGCAATTTCTCTTCCAGAAAGCTTTTAACTTCTACGGCCTGCATGCTCAACCTCGATCGGCGCCCAACGCGCGCGGGTCGGCCATCATACAAAAAAGCCCCTCGCCTGCGAAGCCCATGAAGGGGCGCACTGACCGAGGGGCCTTTCCCGAACGGCAGGGCATCAGCCCGCCAATACCTCATCGAGGTCATAGACCCCGGCAATTTCCTGCATGTTCTCGGGGATACCGCGCAACTCCCAGGTTTTTCCGGCTGCCTGGGCATCGCGCATGAACCCCAGCAGCAACGACAGGCCGACGCTGCTCGATTTGACCACCGCAGTGCAATCGAACACCAGGCGCGCCTCGCCACTGGCGGCGATCAACGCCTTGCCCTGTTTGCGCAGGGCCGGGCCGCTGCGGTAATCCAGCACGCCGGCCAGGGCAAGAACGCCCGGCGCGGCCATGCTCACGGCGGCGTCGCTCATTTGACTTCCTTATCCGGCGAGCTGTCGGCTGTTTCCTTGGCCTTGGCCACTTCACCGGCCCAACCGTCGATGGTCTTGTCCAGGTTGTTGCCGTTACGCTGCATGGCATCCTGGAACTGGTCGCGGAACAGCTTGCCGATGTTGATGCCGTTGACGATGACGTTACGCACCTTCCACTCGCCGTCCAGCTTGACCATGGTGTACTGCACCGGATAGACCGCGCCGTTGGTGCCGGTGATCTTCATGCCGACGCTGGTGCGATCGTCACCCTCGGCCTTGGCCGGGTCGACGGTGATGCCCTGGTTGTTGTACTCCAGCAAGGCGTTGCCATAGAACTGCATCAGGCTGCGCTTGAAGTTCTCCTGGAAGCGCTGCATCTGCTCGGGCGAGGCCTTGCGCGAATACTTGACCGTCATGATGCTCTTGGAGATGCCGTCGGCATCGACCACCGGGCCGAGATTGGCGTTGAGCGCGTTGTAAAACGCATTGGGGTCGGCCTTGTACTGCTCCTTGTTGCTCTTCAGATCGCTGAGCAACTGGGTGGTGGTGCCCTGGATCACATCACGGGCAGACTGCCCAGGCGCGGCCAGGGCCAGCAGGGGGAAGGCCGCCAGCAGAACCAGCAGGCCACGTCGCAGGATCGAAATCATGGAAACTCCTTAATTAGCTGGTTGAGCTTCTTTCGGTTCCTTGCCCACCGAGTTGAGCAGGAACTTGCCGATCAGATCTTCCAGCACCAGCGCCGACTGCGTGTCGTGGATGGTGCTGCCATCCTTGAGAACCACGTCCTCGCCGCCCACGCTGATGCCGATGTACTTCTCGCCCAGCAGGCCGGCGGTCAGGATCGAGGCAGTGGAGTCGGTCGGCAGGTTGTCGACATGCTTGTCCAGCTGCAGCGTGACCCGACCGGTGTAGGAGTCGCGATCCAGATCGATGGCGGTGACCTTGCCGATGGTCACACCAGCCATGGTCACTTTAGCTCTGACCGTCAAACCGGCGATATTGTCGAAGTACGCATAAACTTTATATGTGTCGCTGCTCGGGCTGGCCGACAGCCCGCTGACACGCAGGGCCAGCAGCAGCAGCGCCAGGATCCCGGCCAGGAGGAACAGGCCGACACCGATTTCCAGGGTGCGGTTTTGCATCAGAAATCTCCAAACATCAAGGCGGTCAGAATAAAGTCCAGACCCAGGACTGCCAACGAGGCATAGACCACGGTCTTGGTGGTGGCACGGCTGATCCCTTCTGAAGTGGGCTCACAGTCGTACCCCTGGAATACGGCGATCCAGGTAACGACGAAGGCGAACACCAGGCTCTTGATCAGCCCGTTGAGCACGTCGTCGCTGAAAGAGACACTGTTCTGCATGTTGCCCCAGAACGAGCCTTCGTAGACGCCCAGCCAGTCCACGGCGACCCACGAGCCGCCCCAGATGCCCACCACGCTGAAGATCAGCGCCAGCAGCGGCAGCGAAATGAAGCCGGCCCACAGGCGTGGCGCCACGATGTACTTGAGCGGGTCGACGCCGATCATTTCCAGGCTCGACAGTTGCTCGGTGGATTTCATGTTGCCGATTTCGGCGGTCAGCGCAGAACCCGCGCGGCCAGCGAACAGCAAAGCGGTGACCACCGGCCCGAGCTCGCGCAGCAGGGTCAGGGCGACCATCTGCCCGACCGCCTGTTCCGAGCCATACTTGTTGAGAATGCTGTAGCCCTGCAGCGCCAGGACCATGCCGATGAACACGCCGGACACGACGATGATCGCCAGCGACAGCACGCCCACCGAATACAGTTGCTTGACCAGCAGCTGGAAACCGCCGCCGATACCACTGCGCCCGCCCAGAGAATGGCCGAGGAACAGGCACGAGCGTCCCAGTACGGCCAGCACATCGATGGCCGAACGGCCGAACAGACGGATACGTTCGAGTAAGGATTTTCTGCGCATCAACGCGCCCCCAGCAAATCGGCGCGGTAGTCAGGCGCAGGGAAGTGGAAGGGTACCGGGCCATCAGGGTCGCCTTTCATGAACTGGCGGATGCGCGGGTTGTCCGAGCCCATCAGTTCGTCCGGCGTGCCCTGCCCCAGCACCTGGCCATCGCCGACCACATAGATGTAGTCGGCAATGCTCGCGGTTTCCGCAAGGTCATGGGACACCACGATACTGGTGATGCCCAAGGCATCGTTGAGCAGGCGGATCAGGCGCACCAGCACGCCCATGGCGATCGGGTCCTGACCGACGAACGGCTCGTCGTACATGAGGATCTGCGGGTCCAGGGCGATCGCACGGGCCAATGCCACACGGCGCTTCATGCCGCCAGACAGTTCGTCGGGCATCAGGTCGATGGCGCCGCGCAGCCCCACGGCCTGCAGCTTCATCAGCACGATGTCGCGGATCATCTCGTCCGACAGCTGCGTATGTACCCGCAGCGGGAAGGCCACGTTCTCGAACACATCCAGGTCGGTGAACAGCGCACCGCTCTGGAACAGCACGCCCATCTGCTTGCGCGCATCGAACAGGTCGCCCCGCGACAGCGCCGGCAGGTTCTGCCCATTGACCCAGACTTCGCCGCCGGCCGGGCGCAACTGCGCGCCCATCAGGCGCAGCAAGGTGGTCTTGCCGCACCCCGAAGGCCCCATGATGCCGGTGACCTTGCCGCGGGGAATGCGTATGTCCACGTTGCTGAAAATGCTGCGCGAACCGCGCTTGAAGGTGACGCCCTTCAACTCGACCGCGTAGGCGCTATCCACACTCATCTAGACTCCTTGCTAGTGCAGCCTCGTCATAGTGGACGCCTGCCTTCATCTTGAAGGCACACAGGTCCCCGGCGGGCCGAATAGCGGCGAACTATAGCACCGCTGATAGGCCCGCCCCAAGGCCGTCACCCCACTCGTTCAGGGCACAGACAGGCAGGCGCGGCATCCATATGACATTCGAAGGATGAGCCTTTCACACATTGCGGCTATAATCGCCGCCTTTTCATCAGGCATTGCGTTCCGACATGACCCAATCCAGCGAGCTGATCCAATCCGCCCAGCGCACCCTGCGCCTCGAACTCGAGGCCGTGGAGGCCCTGCTGGCCCGCATCGACGGGGACTTCGTCAAGGCCTGCGAACTGATCCTGGCCAGCAAGGGGCGGGTCGTGGTGGTAGGCATGGGCAAGTCGGGGCACATCGGCAACAAGATCGCCGCCACCCTGGCCAGCACCGGCACCCCGGCGTTCTTCGTGCACCCGGCCGAGGCCAGCCATGGCGATATGGGCATGATCACCCGTGACGATGTCATTCTTGCCCTGTCCAACTCCGGCAGCACCGCCGAGATCATCACCCTGCTGCCCTTGATCAAGCGCCTGGGCATCCAGATGATCAGCCTCACCGGCAAACCGGACTCGCCCCTGGCCCAGGCCGCCGAGGTCAACCTCGACGCCAGCGTCGCCCAGGAAGCCTGCCCGCTCAACCTTGCGCCGACCTCCTCCACCACTGCGGCGCTGGCGCTGGGCGACGCCCTGGCCATCGCCCTGCTGGAGGCTCGCGGCTTCACCGCCGAAGACTTTGCCTTCTCCCACCCGGGCGGCGCGCTGGGCCGTCGCCTGCTGCTGAAGGTCGAGAACGTCATGCATGCCGGCGAAGAGCTGCCCGTGGTAAAGAGCGGCACCCTGCTCAAGGACGCGCTGCTTGAAATGTCTCGCAAAGGTTTGGGCATGACCGTGGTGCTGGGTAACGACGGCAAGCTGGCCGGCGTCTTCACCGACGGTGACCTGCGCCGCAGCCTGGACCGCAACATCGACGTGCACAAGACGCTCATCGACGAAGTCATGACCGTGCACGGCAAGACCGCCCGCGCCGAGATGCTCGCCGCCGAGGCACTGAAGATCATGGAAGACCACAAGATCAGCGCGCTGGTGGTTGTCGATCAGGACGACCGCCCGACCGGCGCCCTGAACATGCACGACCTGCTGCGCGCCGGAGTGATGTAAATGACCCAGGACCTGATGCAACGCGCCAAGGCCATCAAGCTGGCGGTGTTCGACGTCGACGGCGTGCTCACCGATGGCCGCCTGTACTTCCTCGAAGACGGCAGCGAGTTCAAGACGTTCAACACCCTCGACGGCCACGGCATCAAGATGCTCATGGCCTCGGGCGTGACCACCGCGATCATCAGCGGTCGCAAGACCCCCGTGGTCGAGCGCCGGGCGAAAAATCTCGGCATCCCGCACCTGTTCCAGGGGCGCGAGGACAAACTGGTGGTGCTGGACGGCCTGCTCGCCGAACTCAATCTAAGCTATGAGCAGGTCGCCTACCTCGGCGACGACCTGCCCGACCTGCCAGTGATCCGCCGCGTCGGGCTGGGCATGGCGGTGCAGAATGCCGCGGCCTTCGTTCGCCAGCACGCCCACGGGGTTACCCAGGCCCGCGGCGGCGAAGGCGCCGCCCGCGAGTTCTGTGAACTGATCATGCAGGCCCAGGGCACCCTGGACGCTGCCAACGCCCATTACCTGTAAGGCTGCCCATGCTCAGCAAGAAGATCAGAAATGTCGCGCTGCTAGGCGGGATCGCCGCCGTGCTGGTTGCTGTAGGCTACTGGAACATCAGCCCGGAGAGCTTCCTCGAACAGCCCCAGGCCCAGGTCGACCAGAGCGCTGTCGACTACTACGCGATCAACGCCCACAGCTTGCAGTTCCTGCCCGACGGCAAGCTGCAGTACGAAATGACCGCCGCCAAGGTCGAGCACCTCAAGGCCAGCGAGGTTACCCTGGTGACCACCCCCGACCTGCACATGTACCGTGGTACCGAATACCCGTGGCATGTGCAGAGCAAGCGCGCCGAGGTCAACCCGGACGGCACCGAGGTGGAGTTGATCGACGAGGTGCGCGTGGCGCGCACCGACGAGAAGCAACGCGAAACCATCATCACCAGCACACGCATGACCGTGTTCCCGCAGAAGCAATATGCGCAGACCGAGCAAGCCGTTAGAATCGACGGCGCCGGTGGCACGACTACGGGCAAAGGAATGAAAGCGTATTTGAAAGAAGGCAGGATGGACCTGCTCTCTAACGTAAGAGGACAGTATGAGGCTCGTTAAAACCATCCCCCTTCTGCTCAGCCTGGGCGTAGCACTGGGAAGCGCGAGCGCCTTCGCCCTGCCGAACGACCGTGACCAGCCGATCCGCATCCAGGCGGACAACGCCCACCTGGACGACAAACAGGGCGTGGCCACCTACACGGGCGACGTGATCATCACCCAGGGCTCGATGATGATCAAAGGCAACACCGTGACCATGACCCGCGCCGCCAACGGCGATATCGATGTGGTCACCTCGGTGGGCAACCTGGCCTACTTCGAGCAGCAGCAGAGCGCCGCCAAGCCCGACAAGATGAAAGGCTGGGCGGTGACCATCCAGTACCAGGCGCAGAAAGACGTGGTGATCCTCACCGACCGCGCCAAGGTCGAGAACGAAGGCAACACCACCGAAGGCGAGAAGATCGTCTACAACACCAAGACCCAGGTGGCTACCGCCGGGCGCGGTGGCAACGTGACTGCACCGCGTCAGCGTATCGACATGGTCATTCAACCGAAGAAAAAGGCCGAGTAAATGGCAACCCTCAAAGCCCAGCACCTGGCCAAGAGCTACAAGGGCAGGCAAGTCGTGCGCGACGTCAGCCTGTCCATCGACAGCGGCCAGATCGTCGGCCTGCTCGGCCCCAACGGCGCCGGCAAGACCACCTGTTTCTACATGATCGTCGGCCTGGTCCAGGCCGACCAGGGCCGTGTGCTGATCGACAGCCTCGATGTCAGCCACCAGCCGATGCACGGGCGCGCCCAGGCCGGTATCGGCTACCTGCCGCAGGAAGCGTCGATCTTCCGTAAACTGTCGGTGGCCGACAACATCATGGCCATCCTCGAGACCCGCAAGGACCTCGATCGCGAAGGCCGCCGCAAGGAGCTGGAAAGCCTGCTGCAGGAGTTCCACATCAGCCATATCCGCGACAATCTGGGCATGAGCCTGTCCGGTGGCGAACGTCGCCGGGTCGAGATCGCCCGCGCCCTGGCCACCGCACCCAAGTTCATCCTGCTGGACGAACCGTTCGCCGGTGTCGACCCGATTTCCGTCGGCGACATCAAGCAGATCATCCACCACCTCAAGAACAAGGGCATCGGCGTACTGATCACCGACCACAACGTTCGCGAGACCCTGGACATCTGCGAGACGGCCTACATCGTCAACGATGGCCAATTGATCGCCGAAGGCGATGCCGAGACCATCCTGGCCAACCAGTTGGTCAAGGAAGTTTACCTGGGGCACGAGTTCCGACTCTGACCACAGGCCTGCCCGGAGCACTGGCGAATGCGCCTGATCGGGGCTTAAGTTGTTACAGTGCTCTAGGCAAACGCTGCAATTTCAGGCATATAACTTGCTTAAAGTCGGCGCCCAAGCGCCCTACGTGTAGTGGATGGCGCATGCGCGCCGGCAACAAGGTATTAAGCCCCAGCCATGAAACCATCGCTCGTCCTAAAAATGGGCCAGCAACTGACGATGACACCTCAGTTGCAACAGGCCATCCGCCTGCTTCAGCTCTCCACCCTGGACCTCCAGCAGGAAATCCAGGAAGCGCTGGAGTCCAACCCGATGCTCGAACGTCAGGAAGACGGCGAGGACTTCGACAACAGCGACCCCATGGCGGACAACGCCGAGAACAAGCCGACCGCCGAAGCCCAGGACAACAGTTTCCAGGAAACCTCCAGCAGTACCACGGAAAACCTGGAGGACGGCGAATGGGCCGAGCGGATCCCCAACGAATTGCCGGTCGACACTGCCTGGGAAGACATCTACCAGACCAGCGCCAGCAGCCTGCCGAGCAACGATGACGACGAATGGGACTTCACCACCCGTACGTCGGTGGGCGAGAGCCTGCAAAGCCACCTGCTGTGGCAGCTCAACCTGGCGCCGATGTCCGACACCGACCGGCTGATCGCCGTCACCCTGATCGACAGCATCAACGCCCAGGGCTACCTGGAAGACACCCTCGAAGAAATCTGCGCTGGTTTCGACCCGGAGCTGGACATCGAGCTGGACGAGGTCGAGGCGGTGCTGCACCGCATCCAGCAGTTCGAGCCGGCCGGCATTGGCGCCCGCACCCTCGGCGAATGCCTGCTGCTGCAACTGCGCCAGCTGCCGGCCTCGACACCCTGGATGAGCGAGGCACAGCGCCTGGTCACCGACTTCATCGACCTGCTCGGCAGCCGCGACTACAGCCAGCTGATGCGCCGGATGAAGCTCAAGGAAGACGAACTGCGCCAGATCATCGAACTGGTACAGAGCCTCAACCCGCGCCCGGGCTCGCAGATCGAGTCCAGTGAACCCGAATACGTCGTGCCCGACGTCATCGTGCGCAAGGACAGCGAGCGCTGGCTGGTCGAGCTCAACCAGGAGGCGGTGCCGAAGCTGCGCGTCAATCCGCAGTACGCCGGCTTCGTCCGGCGCGCCGACACCAGCGCCGACAACACCTTCATGCGCAATCAGCTGCAGGAAGCGCGCTGGTTCATCAAGAGCCTGCAGAGCCGCAACGAGACGCTGATGAAAGTGGCGACGCAGATTGTCGAGCACCAGCGTGGCTTCCTCGACCATGGCGACGAGGCCATGAAGCCGCTGGTCCTGCATGACATCGCCGAGGCGGTGGGCATGCACGAATCGACGATTTCCCGGGTGACCACGCAGAAATACATGCACACCCCGCGCGGCATCTACGAACTGAAATACTTTTTCTCGAGCCACGTGAGCACCGCCGAAGGCGGCGAATGCTCGTCCACGGCAATCCGCGCGATCATCAAGAAACTGGTGGCTGCGGAAAATCAGAAAAAGCCATTGAGTGACAGCAAGATCGCTGGTTTACTGGAGGCACAAGGCATCCAGGTAGCCCGTCGCACCGTCGCCAAGTATCGCGAGTCGTTGGGGATCGCCCCTTCGAGCGAGCGCAAGCGGCTGATGTAGCCCCCGGATGTGCCACAGCGTTTCAGTGGCAGGTGCAACACCTGCCTCTTTATGCACGGGCAACAAAGGAGAAGCTGTATGCAAGTCAACATCAGTGGACAGCATGTAGAAGTCACCCAACCACTGCGCGATTACGTGCTCGAGAAGCTCGCCCGGGTGGAGGGTCATTTCGACAAGATCACCAACGTGACGGTGATCATGAAAGTCGAGAAGCTTCAGCAGAAGATCGAAGCCACGCTCCAGATTCCCGGCGGTGAGGTGGTTGCAAACGCCGAACACCAAGACATGTATGCAGCGATCGATGCCCTGGCCGACAAGCTCGACCGCCAACTGAAAAAACACAAGGAAAAACAGCAAAGCCTGCTGCAAGGCGCAGCCGCCCGCTGATCCCCCTCATCCATGATCCGACTTGAAACCATCCTGACCCCCGGCCGTTCCCTCGTGAACGTGCCGGGCGGCAGTAAGAAGCGCGCCCTGGAAAAGGTCGCCAACCTGATCGCCGAGCAAGTACCCGAGCTGGAGATGCAAGACGTCTTCGACAGCCTGTGGGCTCGCGAAAAACTGGGCTCCACCGGTTTTGGCAATGGTATCGCCATACCCCATTGCCGCCTGGCAGGTTGCAGCGCGCCTGTCAGCGCCCTGCTGCATCTGGACGCCCCCATTGATTACGATGCCATCGATGGCGCCCCGGTCGACCTGCTGTTTGTCCTGCTGGTCCCGGAAGCCGCCACCGACGCGCACCTAGAACTGCTGCGCCAGATCGCCAGCATGCTTGATCGCAAGGAGGTCCGCGATAACCTGCGTGCCGCCGATAGCAGCGAGACCCTCTACCAGGTCGTCCTGGACGTACAAAACGAGCACTGAACATGCGCCTGATCATCGTCAGCGGTCGCTCCGGCTCCGGTAAGAGCACCGCCCTCGACGTGCTGGAAGACAACGGCTATTACTGCATCGACAACCTGCCCGCCGGGCTGTTGCCGCAGCTGGCTGAAAACGCCTTGATCAACACAGAGCTGTTGCAACCCAAGGTTGCGGTCTCGATCGATGCACGCAACCTGCCCAGCCATCTGTCACGCTTCCCTCAGTTGCTGGAAGAGGCACGCTCCCGGCATATTCAGTGCGACGTGCTGTATCTGGATGCCGACGAAGACACACTGCTCAAGCGTTTTTCGGAAACCCGCCGCCGCCATCCACTGACCAACGACAGCCGTTCGCTGGCTGAGGCAATCCGGGTGGAGAGCGAGCTGCTTGGGCCGATCGCCGACCTTGCCGACCTGAAGATCGATACCACCAACCTGAACCTGTACCAGTTGCGTGACTCGATCAAGCTGCGCCTGCTCAACCAGCCCGAGCCCGGCACTGCGTTTCTCGTCGAGTCATTCGGTTTCAAGCGTGGCATGCCGGTGGATGCCGACCTGGTGTTCGACGTGCGCTGCCTGCCCAACCCGTACTGGAAGCCGGAACTTCGCGAACATTCCGGCCTCGAACAGCCGGTGATCGACTACCTGGCCGCGCAGCCGGACGTCGAGGAGATGTTCCAGGACATTTCCAGCTACCTGCTCAAATGGCTGCCGCGCTTCGCCGCCAGCAACCGCGCCTATGTCACTATCGCCATCGGCTGTACCGGCGGCCACCACCGCTCGGTGTACATTACCGAACGGCTTGGCCAACTGCTCCAGCAATCCCTGAAAAACGTCCAGGTCCGCCACCGCGACCTCTAGCCACAGGATCCGCCCCACGATGCCCGCCCGCGAAATCACCATCATCAACAAGCTGGGCCTGCATGCGCGGGCGGCCGCCAAGTTCGTCGGCGTGGCCGGGCGTTTCCCCTGCCAGGTACGGGTCGGGCGCGCGCCGGACAAGCTGGTGGACGGCAAGAGCATCATGGCGGTAATGATGCTCGCCGCCGGCAAGGGCACTCAGGTGCACCTGCTCACCGAGGGCGAGCAGGACAGCGACGCCATGGAGGCGTTGGTCGCTCTGATCGAGAACTTCTTCGACGAAGGCGAATGAGCCAGGCGGCACGCCAAACAGATAATTGGGGCGTCAGGACATCGCCGTATCCATCACCATCATCAGACAGAACCCGACACACAACCCCAGGCTCGCCAGGCGGTGATGCCCGTTGCTGCGTGACTCCGGAATGATCTCCTGGGTCACCACCAGCAGCATCGCCCCCGCCGCGCAGGCCAGGCCCAACGGCAGCAACAGTTCGGCAATGTTCACCAGCCAGGCACAGATCACCGCGGCCAGCGGCTCGACCAGCCCCGATGCCGCACCGATCAGGAACGCCTTGAAGCGCGGCATGCCCGCCCCTGCCAGCACCAGCGCGATCACCAGGCCCTCCGGCACATCCTGCAACGCGATGCCCATGGCCAGGCTATCGGCATCAGGCATCCCGCCACCGGCGGAAACCCCGATCGCCATGCCTTCGGGGATGTTGTGGGCAATGATGGCGATGACGAACAGCCAGATCCGCGCGGCGATAACCGGTTGCCGCTCACTGCCGACCAGGGCCTCCGGTGAAGCGCCGGAGACCTTGAGGTCGACCAGAAACAGGCACAACGCGCCGAACAACAGGCCGCTGCTGATCACACCACCGGCGCCCCATGGGCTGAAGCCGATGGCCTGGGCCGCATCCAGCCCGGGAATGATCAGCGAGAACGCGGTGGCCGCCAACATCACCCCAGCACCAAAACCGAGCAAGGTGTCGGCCACGGCCACTGGCATGTTACGGATTACCAGCACCGGCACCGCGCCCAAGGCCGTCCCCAATGCGCACAGTGCTCCGCCCTCCAGGGCTCGCAACATGCGCGGTTCCAGGTCCAACCAGGCGATGCCACGCGTCACCAGCAACGCGGTGCCGACCAGCAACAACACAGTCCCAAGCGCCAGACGGAACAGGCGCACACTGCTGACAGACATCACCTGGGAGCGCATACCGGTCACACTCACTTCAGGGCTTCAAGGTAGCGGCGTTCCACTTCGGCCCAGTCGACCACGTTGTAGAAGGCGCCAATGTACTCAGGACGGCGGTTCTGGTACTTCAGGTAATAGGCGTGCTCCCACACATCCAGGCCGAGGATCGGCGTGTTGCCGTGCATCAGCGGGCTGTCCTGGTTACCGCTGCTCTCCACAACCAGCGTTTTCTGCGGGGTCACGCAGAGCCAGGCCCAGCCACTGCCGAACCGGCTCAGCGCGGCCTTGGTGAAGGCCTCCTTGAACGCCTCGAAACCACCAAGTTGCTCGTCAATGGCCTGGGCTACCTGACCCTCGGGTTGGCCACCGCCCTTGGGCGACATGACGGTCCAGAACAACGTGTGGTTGGCATGGCCACCGCCCTGGTTGACCACCGCCCCTTGCAGTTTCTCGGGCAGTTGCTTGACTGCGCCCACCAGTCGCTCCACCGGCCATTCGGCCCATTCGGTGCCCTCGATGGCGGCGTTGAGGTTGTTGATGTAGGTCTGATGGTGCTTGCTGTGGTGGATCTCCATGGTTTGGGTATCAATGTGCGGTTCCAGCGCATCGTAGGCGTAGGGCAACGCAGGCAAGGTATGTGGCATGTCAGTGTATTCCGTAGGCAGGTTTGCGTTCCGTGATGTCCGCGTGCGCGACCAGCTCGCTGGCTGCGGGCGCCTGGCGGTTCAGCAGGCGCTCGGTACGCGGGTATTGGCCGTACTCGGCGATGAAGCTCAGTAGTTCGGTGTAGGTGCGCCCGCTGTGGCGCAAGGCCGCGTCGCGCAGGGCCTGGGGCAGGCGCAGCTCCTGGCTGGCCTGGAGCAGCCGCTGGTGCGCCGCACACAGGTAGTCGGCGCTTTCGTGCGGCTGGTTCAGGCGCAGGTGCAGGTCGGCCAGGTTATGGTGGGCGATAACCAGTGCGGCCACCGCCTCGTCGACGTCATGCCAGCGCTCGAACAGCACCTGCGCCAGGGCCAGTGCCTGCAGGTAGTGCTCCCGGGCGTCGACCAGCTCGCCCTGCTCGAACAGGCGGTTTGCATCTTGGGTGGTGCGTTTCCAATGCTGCATGACGTGCCTCCTGGGCGGCCCGGGTTCAGATACCGCCAGCGGTGAGTTTTTCCGGGTCCAGCAGCGCTTCGAGCTGGTCACGCGACAGGTCGGTGTGCTCCAACGCCACGTCGATGATCGGACGCCCCTGCTTGTAGGCGGTCTTGGCGATCTCGGCGGCCTTCAGGTAGCCGATGATCGGATTGAGCGCGGTAACCAGGATCGGGTTGCGCGACAGCGCTTCCTTGAGCTTGGCCTCATTGACCTTGAAGCTGGCAATCGCCTTGTCGGCCAGCAATCGGCTGACGTTGGCCATCAGCTCGATGCTCTCCAGCAGGTTGCGGGCGATTACCGGCAACATCACGTTGAGCTCGAAGTTGCCCGACTGGCCGGCCACGGCGATGGTCGTGTCGTTACCGATTACCTGAGCAGCGACCATGGCGGTGGCCTCCGGGATCACCGGGTTGACCTTGCCCGGCATGATCGAAGAGCCTGGTTGCAGACCCTGCAGCTCGATTTCACCAAGGCCGGCGAGCGGGCCGGAGTTCATCCAGCGCAGGTCGTTGGCGATCTTCATCAGCGCCACGGCAGCCGTCTTGAGCTGGCCCGACAGCGCCACCGCGGTGTCCTGGGAGCCGATCAGGGCAAACAGGTTCTCGCCGGGGGTGAACTCGACCTGGGTCAGGACGCTCAACTGGCGGGCAAAGCCTGCGGCGAACTGCGGGTGGGCATTGATCCCGGTACCCACGGCCGTGCCACCCTGGGCCAGCGCTTGCAGGCTCGGCAGCGTGGCTTCGATATGCGCCTGGGCCCCCTTGATCTGGGCGGCCCAGCCACCAAGCACCTGGCTCATGCGTACCGGCATCGCGTCCATCAAATGGGTGCGGCCGGTCTTCACGTGCTTGTGCACCTCGACTGCCTTGGCCTCGATCACCTGGGTGAGATGGCGCAAGGCCGGCAGCAGCTGTTCGTGCAGGACCAGGGCGGCGCTGACATGAATGGTGGTGGGGATGATGTCGTTGCTGCTCTGGCCACAGTTGACGTGGTCGTTGGCATTGACCGGCTCGCCCAGCACATGGCTGGCCAGGGTCGCGATGACCTCGTTGGCGTTCATGTTCGAGCTGGTGCCGGAGCCGGTCTGGAACACGTCCACCGGGAAGTGCCGGATGAAATCCTCGGCCAGCAACTGTTCCACCGCCTTGACGATGGCCGCGCCCTGCCCTGCGCTCAGCTGTTCCAGCTCGACGTTGGCCTTGGCCGCAGCGGCCTTGGCCAGCAGCAAGGCGCGGATGAACTGGGCCGGCATCGGCTTGCCGCTGACCGGGAAGTTGTCGACCGCGCGCTGGGTCTGGGCACCGTACAGGGCCTGGGCCGGCACCTGCAGTTCACCCATGCTGTCGCGCTCGATACGGGTATCACTCATCTTCAAGTCCTTGCATCAGTTCTTCGGGAGAAATCGACGGCAGCAACACGCAATTGGCGAGCTGCATCGCGTAGGGCTGCCAACGCTGGTTTTGTTCGAGGCGGTCGAGATTGCGCAGGTCGAGCAGCGGCCGCCAGGCCTGGTCCAGGCACAGGCAGCGCCAGTGCCAGGGCAACATGCGATCGTTGGCGGTATCGAGCAGCAGACGCAAGGCGGTCAAGGCCACCGTCCACGGCGAGGTCTCGGTGCAGCACACCAGATAGCGGCCTTCGGCGAGGTAGTGCTCGATCAGGCGTGGCTCGTCGGGTTCCAGCGCGCAGCGGATACGCCGGCTGAGCCAGCGCCAGTTTTCCAGGTAGGGCAGTTCGTGGAGGACGGTTTTCATGAACATCATCGCCGGGTTACTGGATAATGATATTCATTATTAAGTGATAAATAGAATCAGTTCAAGCTAGACGATAGGCAAAATAAACCCGGCGCGATGGCCGGGTTGGGGAAAATGGGAGTTACGGCGTGGGAGCGGGCTTGCCCCGCGATGTTCTTGGAGGGCATCGCGGGGCAAGCCCGCTCCCACGTCCTATCCCTACAGAGCGCCGATCAGCTGCCCGCCACCGTCATGCGCTCGATCAGCACCGAGCCGCTGTGGATATTGCTACGCGTCTCGATATCGCTGCCAATGGCGACGATCTGCTGGAACATGTCCTTCATGTTGCCGGCAATGGTCACTTCTTGTACGGCGTGCTGGATCTCGCCGTTTTCCACCCAGAAGCCCGCCGCACCCCGCGAATAGTCGCCGGTCACCATGTTCAGCCCATGGCCCATCAGCTCGGTTACCAGCAGGCCACGGCCCATGCGCCGGATCAGTGCGGCCTGGTCCTCGACGCCGTGGGTGACAAACAGATTGTGCACGCCACCTGAGTTGGCGGTGCTTGGCAAACCCAGTTTGCGCCCCGAATAGGTGCCCAGGATGTACGACACCAGCTCGCCTTTGTCGACGAACGGCTTGGCGTAGGTGGCCAGGCCATCGCCATCGAACGCTGCACTGCCCAGAGCACGCGGGATGTGTGGCCGCTCGTCGAGGGTCAGCCAGGTGGGGAACAGGCGCTGACCAAGGGTACCCTCGAGGAACGACGACTTGCGGTACAGGTTGCCGCCGGAAATCGCCGACAGGAAGCTGCCGAACAGGCCGCCAGCGAGCTCGGCCGAGAACAGCACCGGCACCTCGCAGGTGGGGACCGGGCGAGCACCCAGTCGGCTTGCCGCGCGCTGCGCGGCACGCAGGCCGATGCTACGCGGGTCGGCCAGCAGCTGGCCCTGGCGATTGACGTCGTACCAGTAGTCACGCTGCATCTGCCCATCGGCTTCGGCGATCATCACGCAGCTCAGGCTGTGACGGGTTGAGGCGTAGCCACCGATAAAACCATGGCTGTTACCATACACCCGCACACCCTGATGGGTATTGAGCGTGGTGCCGTCGGCGTTGCTGATGCGCTTGTCGGCATCGAACGCCGCCGCCTCGCAGGCCAGCGCCATCTCGATGGCTTTCTCCGGTTCGATGTCCCAGTCATGGTAGAGATCCAGGTCGGGGATCTCACGGGCCATCAACGCGGCATCGGCCAGCCCCGAGCAGGCGTCCTCGGAGGTATGTTTCGCGATTGCCAGCGCGGCGGCGACCGTCTCGCGGATCGCCTCAGGGCCGCTGGCCGAAGTGCTGGCCGACCCCTTGCGCTGGCCCACGTAAAGGGTGATGCCGAACCCCTGGTCGCGATTGAACTCGACCGTCTCGACTTCGCGCTGGCGCACCGTGGTGGACAGGCCTTGCTCCAGCGACACCGCCACTTCGCAGGCGCTGGCGCCCTGGCGGCGCGCCTCGGCGACGATCGCCTCGACCTGCTCCTGCAACGCCGGCAGGTCCTTGGGGCCTACGCTCTGGACTGCACTCATGGTTTTCTCCACTGAAAATTCTGCGTACGGCTTGGGTCATTCTACGACCGGGCCGGACAAGCGGCCCCCGACTGGTTATCATGGCGGCGATTTCTTGCGGACGGCCCCCATGGTTGATTCTTACGACGACGCCTTCGATGGCGAAAAAAGCAAAACCCAGATCAAGCGCGAGCTGCATGCGCTGGTCGAACTCGGTGAACGCCTCACCACCCTCAAGGCCGACACCCTGGCCCGCCTGCCGCTGACCGACGAGCTGCGCAAGGCGCTGGACGAAGCCAGCAAGCACACCGCCCACGGCGCCCGCAAACGCCACATGTCGTTCGTCGGCAAGCTGATGCGCGTGCAGGACCTGGACGCCATCCATGCCGTGCTCGAGCAGATCGACAGCTCCAGCCGCCAGTACAACGAGCGCTTCCACGGCCTCGAGCGTTGGCGCGATCGCCTGATCGACGGTAACGACGAAGACCTCGAGCGCTTCGTCAACGAGTTCCCCGACACCGATCGCCAGCACCTGCGCTCGCTGATCCGTCATGCCCAGCATGAAAAGGCGCGGAACAAGCCGCCTGCCGCTGCGCGTAAAGTGTTCAAGTACATCCGCGACCTCGACGAGACCCAACGCGGGTTGCGCTGAGGCCATCGCGGGCAAGTCGCATCGGCGCACCGATGCGACTTGCCCGCGATTGAACATCACCCGCCGGTACCACCGACGGTGATCGCATCCAGCTTCAGGGTCGGCTGGCCAACGCCCACCGGCACCGATTGACCATCCTTGCCGCACGTGCCCACGCCGCTGTCCAGCGCCAGGTCGTTGCCGACCATCGACACACCGCGCATCGCTTCCGGACCATTGCCGATCAAGGTCGCACCTTTTACTGGCGCGGTGATCTTGCCGTCCTCGATCAGGTAGGCCTCGCTAGTGGAGAACACGAACTTGCCGCTGGTGATGTCCACCTGGCCACCGCCAAGGTTGGCGCAGTAGATGCCTTTCTTCACCGACCGGATGATTTCCTCGGGATCGCTGTCGCCGGCACGCATGTAGGTGTTGGTCATGCGCGGCATCGGCAGGTGCGCGTAGGATTCGCGCCGGCCGTTGCCGGTCACCGCCATGCCCATCAGGCGGGCATTGAGCTTGTCCTGCATGTAGCCCTTGAGGATGCCGTTCTCGATCAGCGTGGTGCACTCGGTCGGAGTGCCTTCGTCATCGACGCTGAGCGAGCCGCGACGGCCTTCGAGGGTGCCGTCGTCGACGATGGTGCACAGGCTCGAAGCCACCTTTTCACCGATGCGCCCGCTGAACGCCGAGCTGCCCTTGCGGTTGAAGTCGCCTTCCAGGCCGTGGCCGACTGCCTCGTGCAGCAGCACCCCGGACCAGCCTGGGCCGAGCACCACTGGCAGCGTGCCGGCCGGAGCGGGAATCGCCTCGAGGTTGACCAGCGCCTGGCGCAGTGCCTCACGGGCGTAACCCATCACCCGCTCTTCACTGAAATAGCGATAGTCGGTGCGCCCGCCGCCGCCCTGCCCACCACGCTCGCGACGTCCGTTGTGCTCGACGATCACACTGACGTTGAAGCGCACCAGCGGACGCACGTCGGCGGCCAGGCTGCCATCGGCAGCGGCCACCAGAATGCGTTCCCACACCCCTGCCATGCTCACGCTGACCTGCTGGATACGCGGGTCGAGTGCACGGGTAGCGGCATCCACGCGCTTGAGCAGCTCGACCTTCTCGGCGCGGGTGAGTACATCCAGGGGATTGTCAGGCGCGTACAAAGCAGTCACGTCCTGACTGCGGAAGGCTTGCACAGTGCCGTTCTGCCCGGCGCGGGAGATCGAACGGGCGGCACGCGCCGCCGAAGTCAGGGCTTCGAGGTTGATCGCATTGCTGTAGGCAAAGCCGGTCTTCTCGCCGGATTGGGCACGCACGCCCACGCCCTGGTCGAGGTTGAAGCTGCCCTCTTTGACGATGCCGTCCTCCAGTGCCCAGGTTTCCGAGATCTGGCCCTGGAAATACAGGTCGGCGGCATCGATGCCGGGACCGGCCAACTCGCCCAGCACCGTCTGCAAGCTGTCGAGGGTCAACCCGCCCGGGGCCAGGAGCTGCTCACTGACGGTGGATAACATCTGGCTCATAGTCACTCCGAGGTATGCGCAGGCCGCAAGGCGTCCTGCGAGAAAAAGCGCCGGTGCGTAGTTACCGGCATACGCGCCCGGATGGACGCCTGTTCTTCGATATCGCGTGTGGCGAGCAACACCGCCTCGCCCCGCGCCTGTTGCGCGACGATCCGCCCCCAGGGGTCGACGATCGCCGCCTGGCCGTGGGTTTCCCGCGGCCCCGGATGCAGGCCGCCCTGGGCGGCCGCCAGTACGTAGCACTGGGTCTCGATGGCCCGTGCGCGAATCAGCACTTCCCAGTGCGCCGCCCCGGTCACCGCGGTGAACGCCGCCGGTGCGCTTATCAGTTCGGCCCCAGCGGCGCGCAACGCGCTGTACAGCTCGGGGAAGCGCAGGTCATAGCACACCGACAGGCCCAGGCGGCCCACCGGTGTGTCGGCCACCACCACCCGGCTGCCGTGGGCATAATCGTCCGACTCGCGGTAGCGGCCACGGTTGTCGGCCACGTCCACATCGAACAGGTGCAGCTTGTCGTAGCGAGCGGCGATCTCGCCGTGCTCGTCGACCAGTAACGAGCAGGCATGGGCCTTGGCCTCCGGCTGGCCGACCGGCGGCAGCGGCAGGGTACCTGCGACTATCCATAACCTGAGGTCGCGAGCGGTGCGTTTCAACCATGGCAGGATCGGCCCCTCGCCCAGCGCCTCGGCCCTGCCGATGGCGGCGGCGTCGCGCCGGCCCATGGCCGCGAAGTTTTCCGGCAACACCGCCAGGCGCGCGCCTCCGGCTGCGGCCTGCTCGAGCAGCGCCGTGGCACGTTGCAGGTTGGCCAGCACATCGTCCTGGCTGACCATCTGGATCACTGCTGACGTCATGACCACCCCTGGGGTTACTTGTCGAAAGGTTTCACAAAGGTGATTTTAGGCTCTTTGACCGGACCCTCGACGCGATAATGCACGCTGGCGAAGCGCGCCACCCGGTCACCGATCAGACGATCGACGAGGAACAGCGCGCCACCGACCGCCGGCGCGCCAACAATCAAGGCGGCCAATGGCAGGTTGTTGGTGACCGGCAACGTCACCAGCAGCTTGGCGTCGACCCGATCACGGACGAAGTCCATGGTGCCGTCGAGTTCGAAATTGCTCGACGGGCCGGTGACGGTGATCGGCTCCCGCGTCACGTAGACCCCTTCGCTGGCCACCAGCAGGCCTTTGACCCGATCGTAGGCCAGGCCCTTGCTGAACAGGTCGGAGAAGTCCAGGCGCAGGCGTCGGCCAATGGAATTGAAGTTGAGCAGCCCGAATACCCGCAACGCCTGGGCGCTGCCCTCGACCTCGACGAACTGACCGCTGCGCAGCGCCGCGTCGAGGCTGCCGGAGTACCGGTTGAGGCTGACCCAAGCCGGCGAGCCCGGCCAGCGGCCATCCACGTCCATGCGGAAGTCGCGGCTGGTGACGGTGGGGGCAAAACCCCAGGCCTTGAGCACATTCCCCAGGTCCTTGCCGTCCACGCGGCCTTTGTACCAGCTGGACGTGCTGCCGGGCTCGCCTTCCCAGCCACCGCTGCCGTCGATGTGCAGCCCCTTGAGGTCCAGGTCGATGTCGCTCATGGCCATGCCCCGGGGCGTCTGGCGCAGCTTCAGGGTGGCGCTGCCAAACAGGTCGTCACCGCGGTACAGCTTGTCGATGGTCAGGTCCAGCGGCGGCGCCTTGCGCGGGTCGAACCCGGCCAATGGGTCCGGCGCATTCTCGGCCTGGGCCTCGTTCGGGTCGGCGGGCGGCAGGCGCAGGCTCTGCAGGCGGACAGTCATGGGCGCGGCCTTGGCATCGGGAATGCGCGCATTGCCGATGACTTCCTGGCTGTCCAGGCGCAGGTCCCAGGCCGGGCCACCACGCATCAGGCGGATCACCGCCTGGTTGAGATCCATGCCGAACGCCTTGAGCTGGCCGATGCTGAGGTCAACGCTCTGCAGGTTCTGCCGGGCACTGCCGCCCGGATCCTTGCCGGCGAAGCGCTCCATCTGTTGCTGCCAAGGGGCCAGGTCCAGCGTCTCCAGCCGGCCACGCACCCGCAGGCCCTGGCCAGACGGCAAGCTGGCCTCGCCCGTGCCCAGCAACAGCTCGCCACGCCCTTGGGCCAGCTTGTCGGCAGGCGCGGCATAAGCGAAGCGGGCCAGGTCCGCGTAGCTGCCATCGATGCGCCGTTCCGGGCCCTGCAGGGTCAGGCTGAAACGGCTGTCGCGGGTCTCTGCGGCGGCCTTGCCAAAAGGCGCCGGCAGATCGATGGCCAAGCCCTTGAGCGACGAATTGACGGTCAAGCGGTTGTCACGACTGCCCAGTGTTACTTGCACCTGATAGGGCAGCTCACCCGAGGCTGGCAGCGGCTGCGCGAACTGCAACCAGTCGGTCAGGGCCTTGAGGCCGACCTGACCATTGGCATTGATCCGGGTCTGGAGCTGCCCACCCTGCCCTTCTGCGGTGATTTGCGCGCTGACCGCCTTGCCAAAGGCGTGCAGGCTGATGTCCTTGCCGCTCAGGCCCTTGTCGAGGTCGAAGGTGAAGTCGCCCTTCAGCTGGCTCAATTCCAGGGCCGGGGGCGCCACTTTCAAAGTAGCGTCGGCTGTCGCGAAGTTCACCAGCACCTTGGGCCGCTGCCCATGGGCCAGGGGTACGTCGAGCTTGATCTTGCCCTTGAGCGGCCCCTCGCCTTCCCAACCGGCGAAGATCTCCCCAGTGCCGATGGGCGCTTCCTTGAGGATCTTCAAGCCATCGCCGAGGCTGCCGTCGAAATTACCGTCGAGGATCAGGTGGCTGTGCTGGTCGCCTTCGACATGGGGAATATCGACGCTGACATCACTGACCTTGGTGTCCAGCAGCAGACCATGATGGGCCTGGATGCGCACACCGGTGTCTTCGATATACACATTGCCGTCGACCTGCTGCACCTGTGGCCAGCCTGGCTGGAAGTCCAGCGCGGCGTCATGCACCTTGAAGAACAGGCTGATATCGCGGGCATGGGGCGGCGCATTGTGATGCAGCGACCCCTGGTACTGGAAATAGCCCTCGTCGACATTGCCCTTGACGATGGCGCTGCGCAGCCATTCGTCCAGGGCGGGGCTGAGCACCTCGGGCAGGTACTTGGCGGTGTAGCGCCCGTCGCCTTCGGTAAGGCCGACGCGCAGGTCCATGTAGTCTTCGTGGCCCGGCTGCAGGTGGATGCGAATAAGGAAGTCCGCCGCGATCTTGCCCTCGTCGCCCACTACCTTGATGTAGGGGGCAACCAGGGTGAAAGCCTCCTTGTCCAGGGTCCAGGTCAAGCGCGCATTGGCTTTCGGGTAATGCCAGGGTTTGCCGAAGATCGGGTACAGGTGCAGCATGAACGCCTGGGTATCCAGGCGCAGCTCGCCATGCCCAAGGTCACCGCTGATCGCCCCGGAGACATTGCCCGCCGCCGGCGCGCCGTGATAGGCATCGAAACCGACCTTCTCCAGATTGGCGGCAAACTGCAGCCGTTGGTCGCCCTCGGCCTTGGGTCGGATGTCCAGGCGCACGTTGCGCAGGGCGCCGCTGACCTTGAGCGCATCGACCACGGTCATCAGCTTGTCCGGCAATGGCGCCAGGGCGTCGATCAAGGGCGTCAGCGGGGTCAGGTCGAGGCGGTCCGCCTGCACCTGCCAGCTTTCCTCGGCCGGGTTCTGGCCCGGACGCTGTGCCAGTTGCAGGTGCGACTCCCAACGGTTCTTGCCAAGGCTCATGGCCAGCGAGTCGACAACGACGTCGAAGCCCTGGTCCCGACGCTGGAACCAGGCCGACAGGGCCAGATTGTCCACGGTGATGGCCTTGCGCCCGGTGTAGGCGCCCTTGAGCTGCGGGGCATTGAGGCGAACCATCGCCTGCTGCAACTGCCCTTGCCGCCAGTCGATCCACAGCTCACCACCGGCGCGCAGCGCGCCGGCCTGCCATTGGCCCAGCAACTGCGGCGGCAGCCAGCGTGCCCAATCGCTTTGCGGCAGGCTCAGGTAAGCCTGCACGCGCCCGTCGCGCCAGGCCTTGGCCGTGGCGCGGCTGTTCAGGCTCAAGGCCAGCGGCTGGCCGTCGGGCAGCGTGGCGCGCAGGTCGACGCTCTGGCGCGAAGCGCCTGCCTGCACGCCGAGGCTGACGTAGGTGAGGGTCAGGGGGTCTCGTTGCCAGGGCTGCAAGGTGACCTGGCTGTCGAAGACATCGATTCGGCCAAGCTGGCGTAGACGCTTGAGCGCATCGGCCGGATCGAGCGGCGCATCATCCTTGTGCGGCAGACCTTCCAGGGTCCAGTCGCCCTGCTCGTTCTCGCGCAGGATCAGTTGCAGCCCACCGAGCTGGATACGCGCCAGGCGCACTTCACGCGCCTTGAGACTGGCCCACAGGTCAGGCACCAGCTTGACGTCGTCCAGGCGCAGCGCCGCAGCGCCTTCGCCCAGTTGCAGGTCACGTACACGCAGTACAGGCGCCAAGCCACTCCAGCGCCCTTCGAGCGCACCGACGTGCACGGGCATGCCCAAGGCCTGTTCGGCCTTGAGTTCGGCGTCTGCACGGTATTCGGCGACCAGAGGAACCAGTTGCCGACCGAGGCTGACATACAGCGCCACCAGCACCGCCAGCAGGGCGCAGATAACCAGCCCCCAGCGGGTCAAGGCGCTCAGAACGCGGGTCAGACGTTCCATGGCCGAGGCCCTCCAAGTCGTCCCTTAACTATGGCCGGTGTAAAACGCTTTGCCAGCCCGTCCATGGGGCAACCGCTGTTAGAAGGGGTCAGAGCAGCACCACATCGTATTGTTCCTGGGAATACATGGACTCCACCTGGAAACGGATGGTTCGCCCGATGAACGCTTCAAGTTCGGCAACGTTACCCGATTCTTCATCGAGCAACCGATCCACCACCTTCTGGTTGGCCAGCACACGATAGCCCTCGGCCTGGTAGGCACGGGCTTCACGAAGGATCTCGCGGAAAATTTCGTAACAGATCGTCTCCGGGGTCTTCAGCTTGCCACGCCCCTGGCACGCCGCACAGGGCTCGCACAACACCTGCTCGAGGCTTTCGCGGGTGCGCTTGCGGGTCATCTGCACCAGGCCCAGCTCGGTGATGCCGATGATGTTGGTCTTGGCGTGATCACGCTCGAGCTGCTTCTCCAGGGTACGCAGGACCTGGCGCTGGTGCTCCTCGTCCTCCATGTCGATGAAGTCGATGATGATGATCCCGCCGATGTTGCGCAGGCGCAGTTGCCGGGCAATCGCGGTGGCCGCCTCGAGGTTGGTCTTGAAGATGGTCTCTTCAAGGTTGCGATGGCCGACGAACGCACCGGTGTTGACATCGATGGTGGTCATCGCCTCGGCCGGGTCGACCACCAGGTAGCCGCCGGACTTGAGCGGCACCTTGCGTTCCAGGGCCCGCTGGATTTCGTCCTCCACCCCATACAGGTCGAAGATCGGCCGCTCGCCGGGATAATGCTCCAGGCGATCGGCGATCTCCGGCATCAATTCGGCCACGAACTGGGTGGTCTTCTGGAAGGTCTCCCGCGAGTCGATGCGGATCTTTTCGATCTTGGGGTTGACCAGATCGCGCAGGGTCCGCAGCGCCAGGCCAAGGTCTTCGTAGATGACCACGGGCGCTCCGCAGGTCTTGATCTGCGAGCCGATCTGCTCCCACAGGCGGCGCAGGTAGCGGATGTCCTGGAGGATATCTTCCGCGCGGGCGCCCTCTGCGGCGGTGCGCAGGATGAAGCCCCCGGCATCCTTCATGTCTTCCTGGGCCATGCAGTCGGTGACCACCTGTTTGAGGCGATCGCGCTCGGCTTCTTCCTCGATCTTGAGCGAGATGCCGACATGACTGCTGCGCGGCATGTACACCAGGTAGCGCGACGGAATCGACAGCTGGGTGGTCAAGCGTGCACCTTTGCTACCGATGGGATCCTTGGTGACTTGCACCACCAGCGCCTGGCCTTCGTGGACCAGTGCGGTGATGGTCTCCACGGCCGAGCCTTCGCGCTGGGAAATTTCCGAGGCATGGATGAACGCCGCCCGCTCCAGGCCGATATCGACGAAAGCCGCCTGCATGCCCGGCAATACCCGCACTACCTTGCCTTTGTAGATGTTGCCGACGATGCCACGGCGCTGGGTGCGCTCTACATGCACCTCCTGCAGGACTCCGTTCTCCACCACCGCCACGCGTGATTCCATCGGGGTGATGTTGATCAGGATCTCTTCACTCATGGCGCGCTCTCGTCAGTGGTCTGGGGTAATGATGGATTGCTGCGGCGTGGCTGGCTAGCGCTGTGCGGAATCCTCTTGCAGTTGCCAACATGGCACGCCGAATTGCTCGAGCAGTTCGGCGGTTTCGCTCAGGGGCAGCCCGACCACGGCCGAGTAGCTGCCCTCGATGCCGCTGACAAACACAGCGCCCAGGCCCTGGATGGCATAGCCACCGGCCTTGTCGACAGGTTCACCGCTGTCCCAGTAGCGCAGCGCCTCCTCGAAGGAGATGGTACGAAAACGCACCGTGGTGCTGACGCAGCGGCTGATACTGCGCTGGCCATCGGTCAGCGCCACGGCGGTGAGCACCTGGTGTTCGCGCTTGGACAGGTCGCCGAGCATGGCCAAGGCCTGCTCGCGATTCTCCGGCTTGCCAAGGATCTGGCCATCAAGCACCACGGTGGTGTCGGCGCCCAGCACCACTCCTGCCCCATCCGTGTAGGCAAAGCCCGCAACGGCCTTGGCCTGGGCCAGGCGCTCGACGTAGGCCGCCGGGGCTTCACCCGGCAACGGGGTTTCATCGATGGGTGCGCTGACGACTGTGAACGGCACACCTATCTGGTTCAGCAGTTCACGGCGGCGTGGCGAGCCGGAGGCCAGGTACAGCTGGGTCATGTGGACATCTCCCTGTCAGTGGCGGCGCGTCAGTGAATATGCAGGCGACGGCGCAGGCCGCGCAGGGCAAAGCTGACCCACGGCCAGAGCAAGGCGCTGATCACCGCGGACCAGACCAACGCCAGGGTTGGCAGGCGATTGCCGGTCAACGCGCTGAGCCACAGCTGGATCAGTTGGGCGATACCGAAGATCACCAGGATCACCAGGCTCTGCTGCCACATGGGGAACATGCGCAGGCGCTGTTGCAACGAAAGCACCAGGAAAGTGATCAGGGTAAGGATCAGGGCGTTCTGGCCGAGCAGGGTGCCGTACAGCACGTCCTCGGCCAAACCAAGCAGGAACGCGGTGGTCATGCCGACCTTGCCCGGCACCGCAAGGGTCCAGAAGGCCAGCAGCAGCGCCAGCCACATGGGCCGGAACACTTCCATGAACTGCGGCATGGGCGAGACGCTGAGCAACAGGCCGATGGCGAAGCTCAGCCAGATGGCCCAGCCGTTTCTGCTACGGGTGCTGGCCATTATTGTCTCCGGGGTTGGGTGTTCGCAGGCGCCGGGGGCACCGCTGCCGGGCTTGCCGCAGGCGTCGCAGTCGCTGGGGCTGCGCCGGGCACAGGCTGAACCGCGCTACCCGCCGCAGATGCAGCCGGCGTGGCCGGTGCCTGGCCGTGGCCAGCGCCTTGACGGTCGGCCTCTTCCTGGGCGATCGCCGCCTCGGTGGCGCGTTCCTCGGGCGTGCGCCGGTCACTGAACACCAGCAGCATGTAGCGGCTGCGGTTGAGCGCGGCAGTTGGGATGGCACGGACGATGGCGAACGGCTGGCCGGAGTCATGGATCACTTCGTTGACCGTGGCTACCGGGTAGCCCGCCGGGAAGCGCTGGCCCATGCCCGAACTGACCAGCAGGTCGCCTTCCTTGATGTCGGCGGTGTCGGCCACGTGGCGCAGCTCCAGGCGCTCCGGGTTGCCCGTGCCGCTGGCAATGGCGCGCAGACCGTTGCGGTTGACCTGCACCGGAATGCTGTGGGTGGTATCGGTGAGCAGCAGTACCCGCGCGGTGTAAGGCATCAGCTCGACCACCTGGCCCATCAGGCCGCGGGCATCGAGCACGGGCTGGCCGAGAAACACGCCATCGCGCTCGCCCTTGTTGATCAGGATACGGTGCGTGAACGGATTGGGGTCGACCCCGATCAGCTCGGCGACCTCGACCTTCTCATTGACCAGCGCCGAGGAATTTAGCAACTCGCGCAAGCGCACGTTCTGCTCGGTCAGGGCGGCCAGCTTCTGCAGGCGCCCCTGCAGCAGCAGGGCCTCGGTCTTGAGTTTCTCGTTCTCGGCGATCAGCTCGGTGCGGCTGCCGAACTGGCCTGCCACGCCCTGCCACGTGCGCTGCGGCAGGTCGGTGATCCAGTAGGATTCCATCAGCACCAAGCCCATCTGGCTGCGCACCGGCTTGAGCAGGTCGAAACGCGAGTCGACCACCATCAGCGCGACCGACAGCACGACCAGCACGAGCAGGCGAACGCCCAGCGAGGGGCCCTTGGAGAAAAGCGGTTTAATGGGCCGTTCCTCGTGGACGACTCAGGAGGTCATTGGACATGGGGCAATGCACCGGCCTGCTTGCGGGTTGACGGAAAAGGCGCCCGGGCGGGCGCCAGCACAGCGCTTACAGGTAGCACTGTGCGTGTCACCTGTAAACCTGGGCATACACTACTGCACCAGCGATCACTCGCTGGAGAGCAGGTCCATGGCGTGCTTGTCCATCATCTCCAGGGCACGGCCACCGCCGCGGGCGACGCAGGTCAGCGGGTCTTCGGCGACGATCACCGGCAGGCCGGTTTCCTGAGCCAGCAGCTTGTCCAGGTCGCGCAGCAGCGCGCCACCACCGGTCAGCACCAGGCCGCGCTCGGCGATGTCCGAGGCCAGCTCCGGCGGCGACTGCTCCAAGGCGCTCTTGACCGCCTGGACGATGGTTGCCAGCGATTCCTGCAGCGCCTCGAGCACTTCGTTGGAATTCAGGGTGAAGGCACGCGGCACGCCCTCGGCCAGGTTGCGGCCACGGACGTCGACTTCGCGTACTTCGCCGCCCGGGTAGGCGGTACCGATTTCCTGCTTGATGCGCTCGGCGGTGGATTCGCCGATCAGGCTGCCGTAGTTGCGGCGCACGTAGGTGACGATGGCTTCGTCGAAGCGGTCGCCGCCGACGCGCACGGATTCGGCGTAGACCACGCCGTTGAGCGAGATCAGGGCGATCTCGGTGGTACCGCCACCGATATCGACGACCATCGAGCCGCGGGCCTCTTCGACCGGCAGGCCGGCACCGATGGCGGCGGCCATGGGCTCTTCGATCAGGAATACTTCACGGGCACCGGCACCGAGGGCCGATTCACGGATGGCGCGGCGCTCGACCTGGGTCGACTTGCACGGCACGCAGATCAGCACGCGTGGGCTGGGCTGCAGGAAGCTGTTCTCATGCACCTTGTTGATGAAGTACTGCAGCATTTTTTCGCAAACGCTGAAGTCGGCGATCACGCCGTCCTTCATCGGACGAATGGCAGCAATGTTGCCGGGGGTGCGGCCCAGCATGCGCTTGGCTTCGGTACCGACTGCGACGACGCTTTTCTGGTTGCCGTGGGTACGGATGGCAACAACCGAGGGCTCATTCAGGACGATACCGCGCTCACGCACGTAGATAAGGGTGTTGGCAGTACCCAGGTCGATGGACAGATCGCTGGAAAACATGCCACGCAGTTTCTTGAACATGGGAAAGTGACCCTGGGGAAAGCGTGGGTAAAAAAGTGCGGCAAACTCTAACAATGGCAGGGATTTTGGGCAAGGAGCCAATATGTTAAATTGGTTGTTTTTCCGAGCATGCCTGCCGATGTTCGCGGCCCTTTGACCGCCAGAATGCCGGCATGTTCCTCATCTGCGGACCCATTCCGTTTTTCGTTTCCCTGGAGATCCCCATGGCGCTTCAACGCTCCGACGTGGAAAAGATCGCCCATCTGGCCCGCCTGGGCCTGAATGAAGGCGAATTGCCACGCATCACCGATGCCTTGAACAGTATTCTCGGGCTGGTCGACCAGATGCAAGCCGTCGACACCTCTGGCATCGAGCCCCTCGCCCACCCGCTGGAAGCCACCCAGCGCCTGCGCCCCGACCAGGTCACCGAAAGCAACCAGCGCGACCGCTACCAGGCCGTCGCCCCGTCGACCGAGAACGGTCTGTACCTGGTTCCGAAAGTCATCGATTAAGGGATAGCGCCTGCCATGCATCAACTCACTCTGGCCGAAATCGCCCGCGGCCTCGCCGACAAGTCGTTCTCCTCGGAAGAACTGACCGGTGCCCTGCTGTCGCGCATCAAGCAGCTCGACCCGCAGCTCAACAGCTTCATCACCGTCACCGAAGCACAGGCCCTGGAGCAGGCGCGCGCCGCCGACGCCCGTCGTGCCTCTGGTGAGACCGGCGCGCTGCTGGGTGCGCCGATCGCCCACAAGGACCTGTTCTGCACCAACGGCGTGCGCACCAGCTGCGGCTCGAAGATGCTCGACAACTTCACCGCGCCATACGACGCCACCGTGGTCGCCAAGCTGGCCGAAGCCGGCATGGTCACCCTGGGCAAGACCAACATGGACGAATTCGCCATGGGCTCGGCAAACGAGTCCAGCCACTACGGCGCGGTGAAGAACCCATGGAACCTCGAGCACGTGCCCGGTGGTTCGTCCGGCGGCTCGGCCGCCGCCGTGGCCGCGCGCCTGCTGCCGGCCACCACCGGCACCGACACCGGCGGTTCTATCCGCCAGCCGGCCGCGCTGACCAACCTCACCGGGCTCAAGCCGACCTATGGCCGCGTATCGCGCTGGGGCATGATCGCCTACGCCTCGAGTCTCGATCAGGGCGGCCCGCTGGCCCGCACCGCCGAAGACTGCGCCCTGCTGCTGCAAGGCATGGCCGGTTTCGACGCCAAGGACTCGACCTCGGTCGACGAGCCGGTGCCGGACTTCAGCGCCAACCTGAACGCCTCGCTGCAGGGCCTGCGCATCGGCCTGCCCAAGGAATACTTCGGCGCCGGCCTCGACCCGCGCATCGCCGACCTGGTCCAGGCCAGCGTCAAGGAGCTGGAAAAGCTCGGCGCGGTGGTCAAGGAAATCAGCCTGCCGAACATGCAGCACGCCATCCCGGCGTACTACGTGATCGCCCCGGCGGAGGCCTCCTCCAACCTGTCTCGCTTCGACGGCGTGCGCTTCGGTTATCGCTGTGAAGATCCGAAAGATCTGACCGACCTATACAAGCGCTCCCGTGGCGAAGGCTTCGGCGCGGAAGTGCAGCGGCGCATCATGGTCGGTACCTACGCCCTGTCGGCAGGCTACTACGACGCCTACTACGTCAAGGCGCAACAGATCCGCCGCCTGATCAAGAACGACTTCATGGCCGCGTTCGCCGACGTCGACGTGATTCTTGGCCCGACCACGCCGAACCCGGCCTGGAAACTTGGCGCCAAGAGCAGCGACCCGGTCGCTGCCTACCTGGAAGACGTCTACACCATCACCGCCAACCTGGCGGGCCTGCCGGGCCTGTCGATGCCGGCCGGCTTCGTCGATGGCCTGCCGGTGGGCGTGCAACTGCTGGCCCCGTATTTCCAGGAAGGCCGCCTGCTCAACATCGCGCACCGTTACCAGCAAGTCACCGACTGGCACACCCGCGCCCCCAACGGCTTCTGAGGAGTTCACACATGCAATGGGAAGTTGTGATCGGGCTGGAGATTCATACCCAGCTCGCCACCCAGTCGAAGATCTTCTCCGGCAGCGCCACCACCTTCGGCTCCGAGCCGAACACCCAGGCCAGCCTGGTCGACCTGGGCATGCCCGGCGTGCTGCCGGTGCTCAACCAGGAGGCTGTGCGCATGGCGTGCATGTTCGGCCTGGCGATCGATGCCGAGATCGGGCCGCGCAACGTGTTCGCGCGCAAGAACTACTTCTACCCCGACCTGCCCAAGGGCTACCAGATCAGCCAGATGGACCTGCCGATCGTCGGCAAGGGCCACCTGGACATCGCCCTGGAAGACGGCACCATCAAGCGCATCGGCGTGACCCGCGCGCACCTTGAAGAAGATGCCGGCAAGAGCCTGCATGAAGACTTCAACGGCGCCACCGGCATCGACCTGAACCGCGCCGGCACCCC
This sequence comes from Pseudomonas sp. WC1, assembly GCF_050586565.1. NCBI lineage: Bacteria > Pseudomonadati > Pseudomonadota > Gammaproteobacteria > Pseudomonadales > Pseudomonadaceae > Pseudomonas > Pseudomonas sp. WC1. The sequence continues at coordinate 1,029 of NZ_JBOBDQ010000016.1, read as the reverse complement.
GCTGCTGGAGATCGTCTCCGAGCCGGACATGCGTAGCGCCAAGGAAGCCGTGGCCTACGTCAAGGCAATTCACGCCCTGGTACGCTACCTGGGTATCTGCGACGGCAACATGGCCGAAGGTTCGCTGCGCTGCGACTGCAACGTGTCGATCCGCCCGAAAGGCCAGGCCGAGTTCGGCACCCGCTGCGAAATCAAGAACGTCAACTCGTTCCGCTTCATCGAACGTGCGATCAACAGCGAGATCCAACGCCAGATCGACCTGATCGAGGACGGCGGCAAGGTGGTACAGGAAACTCGCCTGTACGACCCGAACAAGGACGAGACCCGCTCCATGCGCAGCAAGGAGGAAGCCAACGACTACCGTTACTTCCCCGACCCGGACCTGCTGCCGGTGGTCATCGAGCCCGGCTTCCTCGACACCGTGCGCGCCGCCCTGCCGGAGCTGCCACCACAGAAGGTCGAGCGCTTCCAGAGCCAGTACGGCCTGTCGGCCTATGACGCCAACGTGCTGGCCTCCAGCCGCGAGCAGGCCGACTACTTCGAGCAGGTGGTGAAGATTGGCGGCGACGCCAAGCTGGCGGCCAACTGGGTGATGGTGGAACTGGGCAGCCTGCTGAACAAGCTCGGCGTCGAGATCGACCAGTCGCCGGTCAGTGCCGAACACCTCGGCGGCATGCTGCTGCGCATCCGTGACAACACCATCAGCGGCAAGATCGCCAAGACCGTGTTCGAGGCCATGGCCGCCGGCGAAGGTGATGCCGACAGCATCATCTCCAGCCGCGGCCTCAAGCAGGTCACCGATACCGGCGCGATCGACAAGATGCTCGACGAGATGCTCGCCGCCAATGCCGAACAGGTTGAACAATACCGCGCCGCCGATGAAGCCAAGCGCGGCAAGATGTTCGGCTTCTTCGTCGGCCAGGCGATGAAGGCGTCGAAAGGCAAGGCCAACCCGGGGCAAGTGAACCAATTGCTCAAGGCCAAGCTCGAAGGGTGATCCTGATCGCGGGGGAAGACCACCCCCAAAGC